>JBGULZ010000233.1:0-1680 GCA_045116595.1 Ruminococcus sp.
GGACGGCGCGCTCTGCGGACTCGGCCAGACTGCTCCCAACCCCGTTTTGACCACCATCAAATATTTCAGAAACGAGTATGAAGCCCACATCAACGACAAAAAATGTCCCGCGGGCGAGTGCTCCGATCTTATCGAATACAGGATCATACCCGAAAAGTGTAAGGGCTGTACGCTCTGCGCGCGCAATTGCCCCGTCAACGCTATCTCGGGAACCGTCAAGAATCCGCACGTTATCGACACAGAGAAGTGTATCAAGTGCGGCAAGTGTTACCAGAGCTGTAAATTCAGCGCTATTGTAAAAGAGTAAGGAGGGCTGAAAATGATCAACTTAACTATAAACGGAAAACAGATAACAGCCCCCGAGGGCTCAACGATCTTAGAGGCTGCTCGCCTCAACGATATCTACATCCCCACGCTTTGCTACGACAAGGCTGTTGAGGTCTACGGCGCCTGCGGCCTCTGCGTAGTAGAGGCAGAGGGTATCCCCAAGCTGCTCCGCTCATGCTCGGCAAAGGCTGCCGACGGTATGGTCATCAATACCGAGAGTGAGAGAGTTGTGCAGTCAAGAAAGGTAGCTATGGAGCTGCTTATGTCCGCACATGACGGCGACTGCGTCGCTCCATGCCAGCTCAACTGCCCCGCGCATACCGACTGTCAGGGCTATGTAGGTCTTATCGCCAACGGCGAATATGACGCGGCGCTCAAGCTTATCAAAAACAAAATACCTCTCCCCGCCTCCATCGGCAGAGTTTGCCCTCACCCCTGTGAGAAAGCCTGCCGCAGAAAGAACGTTGAGGAGCCGATCAACATCGCTCAGCTCAAGGCGTTCGCGGCGGATATGGACTTGAAGTCCGACAGCTATATGCCCGACGTTATGGTACGCACGGGCAAAAAGGTAGCGATCATCGGCGGAGGTCCCGCGGGACTTACAGCCGCTTACTACCTCACCATTATGGGTCACAGCGTGACCGTTTACGATATGATGGAAAAGATGGGCGGAATGCTCCGCTACGGTATCCCGCAGTACAGACTCCCCAAGGAGGTTCTGGACAAGGAGATCGCCATCATCGAAAAGACAGGCGTTAAGCTTGTAAACAACGTAAAGCTCGGCAAGGACTTTACCGTTAAATCACTCAAAGAGGAAAACGACGCCGTTATCGTTGCAGTCGGCGCTTGGAAGTCAAGCTCAATGCGCACACCGGGCGAGGAGCTCGAGGGCGTATACGGCGGTATCGACTTCCTCAGAGGCGTTATCAAGGGCAACGCTCCCGAGATCGGCGAGAAGGTAGCTATCTGCGGCGGCGGTAACACCGCTATGGACGCGTGCCGTACAGCAGTAAGACTCGGCGCAAAGGAAGTTTATGTAGTATACAGACGTACCCGCGCTGAAATGCCTGCCGACGAACTCGAGATCGAAGAGGCTGAGGAAGAGGGCGTTATCTACAAGTTCCTCACAAATCCGCTCAGCTTCAACGGCGAGGACGGCAAGGTTAAATCCATCACGCTTCAAGTTATGGAGCTCGGCGAGCCCGACGCGAGCGGAAGGCGCAGACCTGTTCCCGTTGAGGGCAAGACCGAGGAGATCGCGGTCGACAGCGTTATCCTCGCTATCGGTCAGAAGCTCGTACAGGAGGATGTTTCCGAGCTAAAACTCAACGAGCGCGGTAATATCGAAGCCGA
>JBGULZ010000234.1:0-8574 GCA_045116595.1 Ruminococcus sp.
AAGACAACCGCTGTACTTGCGAGAATTGAACAAACAATATCTGACGGACAGGTCAAATCGACACCAATGGTGTATGACCTGTGGGTCGATGACCACATTCCGGCGGCTTTCCCTGAATTCGGGCTGACTTGGGAGCAGATAGACAAGCTTGCAAAGCACCTTGATCCTAGCTGTGAAGATCTGGCAGATCTCGGGGAGATCTGTATCCATTCAGGGATCATCAGTCCGGATATGGATGGCAAAGGCGAAATATTCCGTAATTTTTCAGTCTCGCCTAAATACTTTAGAACGGTATATCGCAACAGTGCTTACGCTAAAGAAAAGCTCCTTTCATACGGTGCGCTGATAGCTTGTTATGTGTACACGCTGACAAATAATATCTTTGCGCTGAATGGTCTGTTATCCTCCGAAATGCGCAGCTCGATCGATCTTGTTATATGCTGTCCGGCGTCATCTGAATGGACAGACGAAATAAACAAGAAAAAGTATGCGATGCTTCTTGAAAAAGCCACTGACTTTAACAACGTAAAGATCATTCCCGAAACCAAAGCGGCAGAGGCGTATGCTCTTACTAACAAAAATTATGCCGCCTGCGAGCAGAATGGGATCGTTTTGTTTGATTTCGGCGCCTCTTCCGCAAAATGTATATATGTTTTTTCCTTGAAAGCTCGTCTTGGATTCAGCTGGCCGCTCGGAGCAAAAAAAATCGAACAGCTGATAAAGGAAGACGCAAAAACAAGGATCAACGGTTATGAAAATATTGAATTTGATCCTTATGTCGATTCGGAAACAGAAAAGCAGTTCCGCTATGCAAAAGAAAACTACTTTATAGGAAAAAGCTCAACGACTTACGGTAGCTACAAAGACGCAAAAACCAAAAAAACATATGATATACGGGTTGATTTTAACGATGAGTATATGTCAAAGATCACCCAAGAAACCGCTTTCTCTGTTATGACCGCGGAAATGGGAATGATCACCGGCTCATGGACGAAGCTATGCGAAGAGTATATTATATGCGCAAAAGAAGCCATAAACAACACTTCTTCTGTGCTCACCCGGGATAACGACTCAAAAGATTCTTTGTCATGCCCTGTTTCAACTGTAGTTATCACGGGCGAAGCAAGCCATATGGGCTTTATAACAGAAATCTCCCGGTCGGTTTTCGGTCCCGGCGTCGAAGTGATCTGCGAACCCTCCACTCTAAATCTCATATCCGACGGGATGGGCTTGGCAGTATGCTTTGAACTCAACAAAAGAAAGTGCATTGCTTCAGCTAAAGAAGAATTGACCGGCAACAGAAAAATAAGTTTATTTGGGCTGTTCAATAAATGTAATTACGATATACGTGATCACATCAACGACGAGATCCGCAGCATATTGCATGACTGGACCGTTCCCGAAAATAATACCGTTAATGATCTTTTTGAACAAATCGGTATGTTCAAATCTGACGAAAACCTGAAAAAAGAAATCGCTGCAATCGATGAAACTATCATAAAAAAGAATATTCAGGAGTGGGAAACCGCATATATCCCGATCCTTAAGGAAACCGTATACGCGCAAATGCCAACGCTTTTTGCGGGTGAATTTGAAAGCTTTCAAAAAACTGTTCCCGATGAAGCATGGCAAGATCTTCAACCCGACATAGCTGATATAAAAGAATATTATCTTTCCCTCATTTACGGTTCGCTCAAATATAAATTAACGATTAGTCCTTTTTCTATGACTATTTTTTGTGTTAAATTTGGCGGTGATATCAACAGACCGATAAGCAGAAAAAGCCGTATCGAATATGTCAAATGCTGCGAGAATTCAATATTCGGTCTTAAAAAAGACTTTATTGAAACAATCAATTCATCATTTAGTGCCTATGCAAAGGAACACCCCTCGATCGTCGAAGAATCACTGACAAAAGCAATCAATATGATCTCTCTTATTTAATAAAAAGGAATCGGCATATGAATACAGAATATATTGAATCTGACGTTTTGTATATGATACAAAAAGCCGCGAGGGTTTGCGCGGATACACTAAATAAGGATTTTCAGGAAATTTTGGACCAATTCCTTTATGAGCGTATCTACGAGGATGACGACGCGTGGTTTTATGATAACGAGGATTGGGGAGAATTGCTCCGTGTTGTTAATGAGGCTGATATCGGAAAGGATCTTGCAAATTTACCCGATAAAGAATTCCGCCCGTATACTGCTACATCTGTCTGCAAAGAAAAACTTACCAAAGCGGTTTCCGAGGTCGTTGAACGCTGGGCAAAGCTCATCCCCTCCGTGATAACAACACAGATCGAAAATGAGCTGTATATGCGCGACAAAGAAAACTTCGGCAATATTCAGGTTATCGTTCCCTATGACCCCGAAACTGCTGCACAGATCGAAAAAGCGGATATTCCCGGCGCGCTGGTAAAGGCAGTACAGAACACATACGAACATTATACAAAAAACGGTTTTACCAGAGCCGCGTACACGCTTTGTTGGGGTTTTGACTTTTTTTCGACGGAATTCTCTCCGGATTACCAAAAGATCCTTGACAGCGACGCCTCAAACGAGGACAAGTCTCGTGCGATATTCAAGCTTGATACCGAAAACAACTTTATCGCGGTCGTCAACGGTATCGTTAACGAATGCAGCGATATCCGGAAAAAATGCGTCGGCATACTCGGAAATGCCGCGTCAAAAGAATTTCAGCGTTACATAAGCTGATCCGCCATAGGTTGTTTCAGCCGGATCATCAAACCCGAAAAGGAGAAAAAATTGGCTACAGTAAAAGAAAAAATAATCAATCAATGCCGTATGGCTATGTTAAGCGGGATCCCGATCGTATATATCAAAACAGATTCCGATCTGATGATAAGGGATATTTTTCTTGATTTTGACCATCCGCTCGTGGTCCCCGTTTGCAGCTGCTCCGGTGTTGAGCCGGGATTCGGAAACCGTCCGGCTTCCGAACGGGTAAAAGCCGGCAGACCGACCGATGAGAGCAAAATAGTCAACTATTCTTTCAACACAGAATACAAATACCTTTCGCGGGAAGAAAACTACACCGTTACCCTGCCCCAGCTCCGTGTTTTCAAAATGCCTGAAGAAAAAGCGGCAAAAGCAAACTTTTGCAGAGTATTGGAAAAATATGTTGTTTTGCACGCGGACAAAAGATTCCCGACACACAACGTTTTGCAGGCAAGCCTTGTAGTTGTGTATTCGAACGAGGTAGAACTGTCTTCATTTTTGCATAACTACACCGAGATCATCGAGGCTGATTATCCAGACAGACGTGAGATCCACGATACGATAATAGACGAGTTGTATCAAAACGGGATCGATTTTGAAAAAAGCAATGTCCCACCCGAACAGATAAAAAGTTTGGAAACAAGCTTTCAGGGCTTTTCCGAGGCGGAGATACGAACCGCAATACGCAGGATAAGCGCCTTTGTTCCGCAGTTAAGGGATTCGAAACAGATCGATGACATCCTTGTTGATCTTAAAAAGCAAAAAATGCGTTCGGATCTTTTGGATTATGTCGGCATCAGCGATCACGGTCTGATCAGCGGAATGGGAGAATACACGGACTGGCTGACAAAAAACAAGGAATCCATAAAAAACTACGGCGTGTACAGGGATAGAATAGGTACACCGCCGCCAAAGGGTGTTTTGCTTTGCGGGATCCCCGGATGCGGAAAATCCGAAGCCGCGATGTATACATCCTATGTTCTGGAGCTTCCGCTGCTTAAAATGGATATCGGAAGTATGATGGACAAATTCCAGGGTGTATCGGAACGGCGAATGAGAGACGCGCTGAAGCTGGCGGAGGAAATGTCCCCGTGTATATTGTGGATTGACGAGCTTGAAAAAGCCTTTGACGGCAGCAATTCGGAGGAGGAAGCTCCGTTCAAGCGTATGTTTGGTTATATGCTGACGTGGATGCAGATGAACGATAAGCCGTGTTTTATTTTCGCAACCGCCAACAATATCGGTAAACTGCCCAAGGAATTCTTCAGAAGCGGACGTTTTGAGGAATTGTTCGCCGTGTATTTGCCGACAGCGGAAGAATGTGCAGGAATAATCGTTTCCTCTCTTGAGCGAAATTTACTTAACCAGAGGGACGACGGCATACAATTTGACGGGCGATGTCTGGAAACGGATTTTTATCTGGAAAAAATCGTAAACAGCCTGCTCGCGTCCAAAGCCAAGCCGCGCGTTGTGATAGGCGCTGACATCCAAAAAATCGTAAATACTGCGATGCGCAGCTTTATAAACAGCGACAATTCGCTGATAACCGAAAAAATTTGGATAAAAGCGTTGGAGTCTGCGCTCGAAGATTGCAATGTTTACGGAGACGGAGCAGAAAACGTAGACAGCATTGCAGTCACGTATTGCAGGCTGCTGAAAAAGTCATTTAGACCGACCGCGTATACAGTGTTGTTCCACCCGAAGGATTATCACCCCGAAAACGCTGAAAAGTGGAGAAAAATCGAGGAAAATCCGGATGGTTTCAGCGAAGAGCTGCTTGAAAAAGAAAAGAAAAAAAGCGGAAACGCGATCATACCCTACAACAATATTTTTAATCATCAGTACGACAAGATGGTTTATGAATTGCTGTGGAAAAGAATCAACCATTTCGCACCGAAAATAGAAGAATTTGAAGGACAAGATTTGATAAGCAGGTGAATTATATGTCAACAGTTGTAGTAGTTGCTACCACCGCGGCGGTCGTAGCCGTTTCTGCGGGAGCAAAAGTTATTATGGATATACGTGACAGAAAAGCGTATCTTAAAGCATTGAACAAAGAAATCGCGAATTTCTCGGAAACCGATAATAAGATGCTAGAGAAAACACGCGGTATTATCAGCGATGTTTTCGGACAATCCCCGGCTGAAGCATTGAGAACGATGGACAGCGTCCAAAAGCTCGACACGGTCAAAAAATTTATCGAGAGCTTGATCTCTACTTACGGACTGGATAATGATATCAAGGTCGCTCTGACAAACAACGGAAAATATTTGCACGGATATTATGATCCGGAGACCAAAACCGTGCAGCTTAATATCCTGATGCTGTTACTGGACGACGCGGACAAGCTGAAAAATTATGATGATATCGTAATTACTTTGATACATACTATCATCCATGAGCTCAGGCACGCGGTCCAGTGTACCGCTGTTGAAAAAGACGGTTTTTGGGATGTTGATGAGACCCGCCGCAAGGAATGGAAATACAATTATGAAAATTACATCTCGGCTGAGGTAAACTTCAAGCAGTATTGTATCCAGCCGATCGAGGCTGATGCCGGCGCTTTCGCGAACGAAGCATTGAGAGGAGTGTATAATTATGTTGACAATAAGCTTTGATGAATTCAAAAATTATCTTGCGCCCTTTGGGTATCGGGATTATGAAATAGAATCCTTGTTCAAAAGCGTCACTGAAATGGACAGCGAATCGAGAGCGTGGTTCATCAATTGGTTCAAAACCGGTGAACTGCCGTCTGTCATCATCGAAGGCAAGTCAATCAAGCTTTTGATCGATGAATATCATATGACTCCTGTCAATGCTTTTATTACTTTTGATTGGTTCAAAAACGAGCCGGAGCTTGCATCGCTGTATTTTATGGATGTAAATCCGAGAATAGGCAGTGATTTTTCATCCGAAGCGGCAAAAAATCAAAATCCCGCAAGCGGGGAAAAAACCGCCGAATCAGATGATGCTCACCTCGAAGATAGTATAACTGCGGATTAACTGATTGCCGGATCATTTAAAAACTTATGGGTCCCGACATAATATTTTTTCCGGATTTTATGATATAATTCAATTGATCCAAATAATTATGGGAGGAAAGACGTATGAAATTAAGCGAAAAAGAAATAGCCAAGCTGATGAAAGAAGCGCAAAAAGCTCTTGATAGGTACCAAGACTGCGAATCTGTCACTGATGTCATGGCGTCAATGTATACAGAAAGAATGCCGAATAAAACAATGGCGCAGGGACAGCTTATGGCGGAGGAGATCAACGAACAGATCAAGATCTTCGACTCTCTTTATCAAAGTGCGGTAACTAATTTTGACAATGCCGTCAGAGCATATTTTTACGACGCAACATCCGATAAATCCATGCGCGAACGCTGCGAGCTGCTTGAAAAGCTTAACTTGACCTTAACGCTTATAAACGAGGCGGATAAACAAAAGGGCGGAGATTACAGCGGTATAGCCGAAAAGGTCGACCAAATCACGGTTACGGAACAGGAAGCCGATTCTATGCTTATGGTAGAGCTGATGAATAAAACGATCGATGAGCTAAAGAAATCCAAAACACTGATAAGAAATATGGACAAATGCGCGGCGGAACTTGAAGAGCTCAAGTCGCTCGGGATTTCGGAAATCCTCACGGGCTTCGTGGGCTGTGAAACAGATTATCGCGCGCTGCTTACAATGACGGCGTATATCAAGATCAAAAATGAAAAGATCAAAGGTGTGCCGTCGGACCTGACTGCCGCTCAAGTCTCGGCATTGGTTTATTCGGGCATTGAAGAAATGATCATCGCCGAAAAAACAGCAGGAGGAGGGCTCACCCCGGAAGAAGCCGAAAATTTTATTACGATCCTGGGAACCATATTGATGGTATTCTTTACAGGGGCAATGTTGATATATATATCCATACCAACAGCATTAACGGGATTTTTGGCAGGATTAAGCGGTTCGCTGCTGGTGGTGTTTATTCTCGCATCCTTGTTCGGCTTGACAGAAAAGCTCGGCAGTGAAAAATACAACAGGCTGCCGTGCTGCAGGTTCAACTCGATCGATAAGTCGGCACAGGGAATGAGAATGATTTCCGGTCAGGCGGAGAGCAATGAAAGCTATGATTTGCAGCAGACCGAAATGACAGAGGAAGAAACAAACACCCATATCGATCAAAACACATCCGCGGATCTGACAGACGAAAACCTTGAAATGGTTTAGATGTGTGTTTGACAACGGTCATCATTGACCGGCTGCGATTTTAAGCCTGCCGGAAGAAACCTTCGCCTACGCAAATTTCAGCATCGGCTGAGTCAAAAATCATAATTATCTATACACAAAAAGCAGCAGGAAAAGCGCGATGTTCTTAGCGGAAAAAGTGAAAGTGAATAGGGTATAAAGAATAGAGCAGGATATAGTTTACTCATTAAACTATATCCTGCAAAATTTTGTTATATGATATTGTATAAAAATATAGAAGTGGGAATCGCAAATTTTAATTAGAAAGCATTTCTTACAAACATAAACTTCTGTTCATACGATTTAGATACATATTTACGAAATAAATTCTATCATGTATTTATGAATATAACAATATTAAAATCCGTTTTAAAAATCTGTTTAACTCCATAGCTTTTATGGTATATGTTCTGCTTTTGATCGCAGCCTACAATCTATGAAGTGCAGCAGCTTTTGAATTAAGCAGATACGCGCCGTTATATGCGCGCGACACCAGAGATTCAATTATTATTTACAGCTTGGAGCATAACATAAGTATTGTGAAAACAGACATCAAGCTGGGTGAGTATAATCTTGAAGTGTTAGACAAAATTCGCAACGCGTAAATGAACAATAAAACTAACAGGCAACGTTTTCTTGTAGTTACAATGTATTGACAAAAAGCATCTCGTGGGTTATAATGAAGAAAAAACAGGAGATGATTCTATGAGTATTGTTGACGCTCCGAAAACAGGTACATTTCAAATGCGCATCAATCCCGAGATCAAAAAACAGGTCGAAAGTATATATGCAAAATGCGGTATGACATTGACCGACGCGGTAAACGCCTTCTTTCAGCAATCTCTTAATGTAGGAGGATTGCCGTTTCTGATGAATCAAAACAGCAAGGAAGTTATCCGGCAGCAAGCTATCGCCCTTCTGTTGGCGGACATCAAGGCAGGAGAGGACAGCGTGAAATCGGAATCCGATTGGATTTCAGAGGAGGATATGCTGGCTGAATTCGGAGTAGAGGTATGATCCTGAGTTATACGCCGCTTGCCCGGCAAGACCTTCACGAAATAGAGGATTACATCAAAAACGAGCTTGCTAATCCTCAAGCAGCAAAGAATACCGTTCAACGGGTATTAAAGGGCTGTTCAAATCTGAAAGCCAATCCGAAATTAGGGTTGGATCTGTCATCAAAAATAGGACAGAAAACAGATTTGAGGTACTTGATTATTTCCACCTATATCGCCGTTTACAGAATCGAGAAGAACACCATCAAGGTCATTCGTATCAGGGATGGAAGAACGGATTATATCAATTATCTCTTTTCGGAAATCTAAAAGATCGAGTCAAAATTTGCGACGCATAAAACAAAGAAAGGGAATTTTTGACGAATGTGATTTTGAGGTGGCTTAAATGTGCACAAAGGATGAGGCAATGATCATACTGCAAGAAGTATATGATGGTTGCCAATCAATTTTCGGAAATATAAAAGAAGCTTACCTTTACGGTTCATATGCCAGAGGTGACTATCACGAGGAATCAAACGTGGATATCCTTCTGACGGTTGAACAGCCGCAATCTGTCATCTCTCGTCACCGACCTGA
>JBGULZ010000235.1:0-3087 GCA_045116595.1 Ruminococcus sp.
TATCGAGACCGCGCTGTTTATGCTGCTCGGCTTTGTCGATGTTTTTGTACTTAGCAAGTATGACGACCTGGCGGCTTCGGCTGTCAACACGGCAAATCAGTCGGTTTCTATCGTCACGATAGTTTTTACCGTTATCTCAGGCGCGGGCGCTGTGCTGATATCGCAGTATTTGGGCGCGGAAAAGCGCGAAAACGCCTCACGGATCGCCGCGCTCTCGCTTACTGTCAGCCTGATATTCGGCGTTATCATCAGCCTTGTGCTCGTGCTGTTCAACAGGCAGATACTCGGCTTTATCGGCGCGAAGGGCGAATTGCTTGAGCTGTCGAGCCAATACCTTTCTATCGTTGGCGGATTTATCTTTTTGCAGGCGTTGCTGAGCAATATGTCGGTCATCATCCGCAACCACGGGCTGACAAGAATAACGATGTACGTCACCGTTGGTATGAATGTCGTCAACACCGGGCTCGACATTATTTTTGTGCTCGGACTTTTGGGCGTGCCAAAGCTCGGCGTTACGGGAGTCGCGATCGCTACTACCTTCAGCCGTATAGTGGGAGCGGTCGTGCTCGGAATAATACTTTTCACAAAAATAGAAAAGCCCTCGATTTTCAGGCTTTTGAAGCCGTTTCCGAAGGGCGATTTAAGGGATATTGTAAAAATCGGCGTGCCGTCTGCGCTGGAGACTTTTTTGTACAACCTCTCGCAGCTTGCCATCACCTCGCTGGTGCTCAACTTTTTGAGCGAGGCGGAGCTTATCACAAAGACGTATGTTCAAAATATCACGATGTTCTTTTATCTTTTTGCCGTCGCCATCGCGCAGGCTTCGCAGATACTTATCGGACATCTTGTCGGCGCGAAAAAGACGGAGGAAGCGTACCGGCAGGGGTATAAATCTCACCTGTGGGCGCTGGGTATCGCCGCGGTTATCTGCGTTATCGGAGTTGTGTTCAGGTATCAGCTTATCGGGATATACACGACCGATGAAGCTGTTATAAATATGGGCGCGAATATTCTGATCCTCAACGTCGCGCTCGAGTTCGGCAGGTCAACAAACCTTGTGCTGATCGCCTGTCTGCGCGGGTCGGGAGACGTTTACTTTCCCACCTTCTGCGCGATATTCTCAAACTGGCTGCTCAGCGTGCTGGGGTCGTACATTTTGGCGGTAGTTTTCGGACTGGGTATTTATGGGCTGTGGATAGCCCTCGCCGCAGATGAAATAATCCGCGGAATATTTATGATCTGGCGCTGGCGAAGCGGCAAGTGGAAAACAAAAAGAGTTGTTAAGGAATAAAAATGATGTCATTCTGAGCTTTAGCGAAGAATCTCATACCTCTTTAACCGACGTCAGTGGTATTACAATGAGATTCTTCGGCAAGCCTCAGAATGACAGTTTTTTACTACCGTATATAAAAAAGCGGGCGGTTGATGACCGCCCTGCGTTATATAATCAGTTATTTTCTTCCATAAATTTTAATTGTTTGTTTATCATATTCGCGCACATATAGACGTTGCCGCCGCCCATTGTGAGGATAAGGTCGCCCTCCTTGGCGTTTTGGCAAACGTAGTCGGTGATCTCCTCAAAGGTCTTGCGGTAAACGCTGCCCGGGATCTTCGCCGTTAGATCGGTCGCGTAGATGTTGTATGTATTGGTCTCTCTTACGGGCAATATCTCCGATACTATGGCGACGTCGGGGATCTTGAGAGCCTCGGCAAAGTCGTCAAGGAGCATTGCGGTACGCGAAAAGGTGTGCGGCTGGAACACTGCCCAGACCTTGTTGAAGCCCATCTGCATAGCGGCGTTGAGCGTGACCGTCAGCTCTGTGGGATGGTGAGCGAAGTCGTCCGCTACGGTGATACCGCAGGGGGTTCCCAAAATCTCAAAACGTCTGTGGACGCCGCCGAACTTGTGAAGATTCTCGGAGATCTCATCGGCAGTCGCACCGAGGTAATGAGCCGTCGCCGCAGCAGCGAGAGAGTTGTAAATGTTGTGCTTGCCGGGAACGATAAGCTTTACGCTCGTGATTTTTTCGCCCTTATAAAGCAGGTCGTACTGCTCGTGAACGCCCTTGTCCGCGCTGACGTTCACCGCGCGGTAATCGCAGTTTTCGCCAAAGCCGAAGGTGATTTTTTCGAGCTCGACATCCGCGACCGCTTCGAGGGTGTTTTGGTCGTCGCCGTTGATGACGAGCAGACCCGTTGTCTGCTTAGCGAATTTATTGAAGGATTTTTTGATGTTGTCGAGGTTCTTGAAGTAATCGAGGTGATCGGCGTCGATATTGAGGATGATGGAAATAAACGGATTGAGCTCCAAAAATGTGTCTACATACTCGCACGCCTCGCAGACGATTATATCGCTCTGTCCGACGTAGCTGTTGCCGCCGATGAACGGGAGCTTGCCGCCGATTATCGCAGAGGGATCAAAGCCGCTGCCGATTAGTATCTGAGAGAGCATAGCGGTGGTCGAGGTCTTGCCGTGGGTTCCCGAAACCGCGATAGAACGCTTGTATCTTCTGCAAACCACGCCGAGCATAACGCTGCGCTCAATGCAAGGTATCCCCTGCTCGTCAGCCGCCTTGCGCTCGAGATTTTCGGGCTTTACCGCCGCGGAATATACAACAAGCTCGGCGCCCTTGATATTCTCCGCCGCGTGACCCATATATACGGGGATGCCGTAGCCCTTCATTTTGTCGAGGGTCTCACCCTCGTTCATATCAGAGCCGGAAATTTCAAATCCCTCGCTCATCAAAATCTCGGCTATCGGGCACATTCCGCTGCCGCCGATGCCGATAAAGTGAATTCTTTTTATCTCGTTAAGTAATTTATCGTAATCCATAATAATGCTCCGTTTCAGTGTTTTAAGTACATTATAAGCCATTTTTCAAAAAAAATAAATACCTAATTACAATTTTCTTAAAATGTTGCCAAATAAGCGCAAAAATGCTAAACTATAATTAGAAAATTTTTTGCTGACAGGTGTTGTATGTTAAAGAAAAACGATATTATTGAGCTAAAAATCACTTCCGCGACTGCCGAGGGCAGCGGAGTCGGCAAAACCGGCGATGGGCTCGCGGTTTTTGTTCCGCTTTC
>JBGULZ010000236.1:0-3265 GCA_045116595.1 Ruminococcus sp.
AGCCCAGACAGAAACTATGATCATCGACTCCTATGACAGCACAGCTGAGTATACCGCGGTTTTTTCAGGAATATACACATGGGAGCATTTTAATACGATCCCGATATACAGCTACAGATGGCTTAGAGAAAACGAGGGCAAGATCACCGGAGACCTCAACGGCGACGGAGCCGTCGATATACTTGACGCGACGATCATCCAAAAGAGCGCTGTTGACAAGGCAAAATTGACCGATTTGCAGCTAAAAACCGCAGATGTAAACAACGACAAAGCTATTGATATTTTTGACGCGAATGAGATTCAAAAGTTCGCGGCAAATAAAATAACGGACTTCAAAAATCAGATGTGACTCTGCACTTTTTCAGCCCGTTGATCAAGACAATAACAAACGCCTGTTCCGAACAAAACGCGGAACAGGCGTTATTATATTTTTATTTAATTACAGCTCAACTTCGCCCTCAAATACCTTTTCGGCGTTACCTGTCATATAGACGGTGTCGTCGGTGTAGTTGATAATGAGTTCTCCGCCGATGAGCTTGACCTTGATGTCCTCGCCCTTATTGCAGAAGCCGTTCTCGCAAGCCGCTACAGCGACAGCGCACGCTCCTGTGCCGCAAGCCCAGGTCTCGCCCGAACCGCGCTCCCAAACTCTCATTTTGAGCGTATTGTTGTTGAGCACGGAGACGAACTCGGTGTTTACTCTCTCGGGGAATAGCTTGTCAAACTCAAACTCGGGTCCGATCTTCTCAAGATCAAGATGGTCAACGTCGCCGTCCGTAAACACAACGCAGTGCGGGTTGCCCATTGATACGCAGGTGATGTTGTACTCCTTGCCCGCGATGGTGACTGTTCTGTTTACGACCTTGTCGCCGTCGAGAGCAACGGGGATCTCCTTGGGATCGAGGATCGCCTTGCCCATATCTACTCTGAGGCGTGTTACAACTCCGTCCTGAGTATAAGCCTTGAGCGACTTGATACCGCTGAGTGTCTCGATCGTGATCTCGTCCTTCTCCTTGATGTCGATCATACCGTGGTCGTAGAGGAACTTGCCGACGCAGCGGATACCGTTACCGCACATCTTGCCCTCTGAGCCGTCGCGGTTATACATCTTCATCTTTGCGTCCGCGACCTTTGAAGGAGCTACAAGGATAACCCCGTCGCCGCCGATGCTGAAATGACGGTCGGAAAGTCTTACCGCGAGAGCCTCGGGATTGTTGATCCACTGCTCAAAGGTAGAGAAGTAAATGTAGTCGTTGCCGATACCCTGCATCTTTGTGAATTTGAGCTTCTGCTTTGTCTCTCTCATATTGTTGATATCGACAAGCTCTGTGCTGTGTGATGAGAAGCGGCTCTTTAAGCAATCCGCAAGCGCGTTTGCCGTGTCAAGAGAGGTAAGGCAGGGAATGTTGCGCTCAACGGTCTTACGGCGGATCTTAACCGAATCCCTTGAGGGGATACGACCCTTTGCCGAGGTCGAGATAACGTAGTTGACCTTGCCCGACTCGATCAGGGTAAGGGTGTTGTTCTCGTCGCACTCGTGGATCTTCTTGACCGCAGTAGCGTCGATACCGTACTTCTTGAGCACCTTGGTAGTACCCTCTGTGGCGTAGATATTGAATCCGAGGTCAGCGTATTTCTTTGCGATCTCGCCGATCTCGACCTTATCCGAATCACGGACGGTGATGAATACGCCGCCGTCCTTTGTCATCTTATAGCCCGCGGCGATAAGTCCCTTGTAAAGCGCCTCTTCAAGCGAGCCCGCGATACCGAGGACCTCGCCCGTTGACTTCATCTCGGGACCGAGGTGGTTATCAACGTTGATGAGCTTTTCAAAGCTAAATACGGGAACCTTGACGGCTATGTAGGGGCTCTTGCGGTAAAGACCCGTGCCGTAGCCCATGTCCTTGAGCTTTTCGTCAAACATAGCGCGGGTAGCGAGGTCGACCATGGGAACGCCCGTTACCTTGCTGATGTACGGGATAGTACGCGATGAACGCGGGTTTACCTCGATTACGTACAGCTCGTTGTCGTAGATGAGATACTGGATATTTACAAGACCCTTTGTCTTGAGCTCGATCGCGAGGTTGCGCGAGCTCTCAACGATAATGTCTGTCATTTTGTCAGAGATATTCCAAGCGGGATAAACCGCGATAGAGTCGCCCGAGTGAACGCCCGCGCGCTCAACGTGCTCCATAATACCGGGGATAAGGATATCCTCTCCGTCACAGATAGCGTCTACCTCGATCTCTGTACCCTGAAGGTACTTGTCGATGAGGATCGGGTTCTCTATATTCTGCGCGAGGATGATCGCCATATACTCCTTTACATCAGCGTCGTTGAAGGCGATGATCATATTCTGACCGCCGAGCACATAGGACGGACGGAGCAATACGGGATAGCCGATCCTGTCCGCTACCTCAAGCGCTTCCTCGGTCGTCATAACGGTAACACCCTTCGGGCGCTTGATGTGGTATTTTTCGAGCAGCTCGTCAAAACGCTCTCTGTCCTCTGCCATATCGATCGCATCATAGGATGTGCCGAGGATCTTAACGCCGTTGTCGCTCATAAACTTTGTGAGCTTGATAGCGGTCTGTCCGCCGAACGCTACAACTACGCCGTAGGGCTGCTCTGTCTTGATAATGCCCATTACGTCCTCGTTTGTGAGCGGTTCAAAGTAAAGTCTGTCGGCGGTGTCGAAGTCGGTGGATACCGTCTCGGGGTTGTTGTTTACGATAACAACGTCATAGCCCGCCTTTTTGAGCGCCCATACGCAGTGGACCGAAGCGTAGTCGAACTCGATTCCCTGACCGATACGGATAGGACCGGAGCCGAATACGATGATGGTCTTTTTGTCGCTCTTTTTATTATCGATAAACTCAGCCGCCTCGTTCTCCTTATCATAGGTCGAGTAGAAGTACGGGGTCTGCGCCTCAAACTCCGCGGCGCAGGTGTCAACCATTTTATAAACGGGAGAAAGCGGATTTTTGATCGTCTGACCGCTGAACTCCTCGATGGTCTTGTCGAGGAAGCCCATTTTCTTTGCGGTCTCATACAGCTCATCTGTGAGCTCCGCGGTTTTGAGCTCGTTGCTGAGCGCGATTATATTCTTTAATTTTTCGAGGAACCACTCGTCAATCATCGTGATCTGATGGATATCATCGACGCTGATACCTCTTTTGAGAGCCTCGTACAGGCAGAATATCCTTCTGTCGTCGCAGACGCCGAGGCTTTCTCTCAGAGCTTCGTCGCTGAGAGCCTCGAACTC
>JBGULZ010000237.1:0-8994 GCA_045116595.1 Ruminococcus sp.
GCGCTATGAGGAGCTGAAAACACACATCCGCGCTACCTGTGACGAGCGCAAAGCAAAATACCGCTTCTTCCGCCCGTTCCACACCGAAAGCCCGCTCGGCGAACATATCAAGGCAATGAAGGCTGCTCGCGCGGAAAAGAAAGCAAAATAATCTAAAAAATACAAAAATTCATTTTTGATTGACACTATCGTGCGCGAGTGATATGATTATAGTTAAAGAGGCGCAAAGCCTAAATTTATATTCCGGGAGGATTTTTACTATGAGCTATGAAGAAAGAATAGCTGCCGCACAGGCAAAGATGAACGAATTCAGAGAGAAAATGGCTGCTACTGCCGATAAGGTAAAGGCGGCTCACACAATGAAGAAAGAGGAGATCGCTGCCGCTATCGACGAGATCAACGCTGACCTCGACGAGCTCGACGCAGCTCTCGCAGAGGATATGGCAGAGTACGACGCCGCTGTTGACGCTGCGATCGACGACGATATCGCTACTATCGAAGGCGACATCAACGCTGCCGAGGAAAATATGAGACTCGCCAAGGAGCGCAAGGACAGCAAGATCTACGCGTTCAAGCTCAAGGCTCAGATGAAAGCCAACGCTTTGAAGCAGAAGATCGCCGACAGACGCGCCGAGAAGGACAAGGCTGCTATGGAGAATTATATCCTTGACCTGCTCGATTACGCAGAGGCTTGCCAGCAGGTAGCTTTTGCCGCCGCTATCGAGGCTGATATGACGCTTCTTCAGGCTGCAGAGGTTGCCGCTGAGTACAACGAGAAATTCGGCGAAACCGAAGCTGAGTGATAAATATTTAAAACAACAGTGCTGACCAAAGCAAAGGCTTACGGTCAGCACTTTTTTTATTTATTCTTTATTGGTTACTTCCTTACTGCTTGCTTCATGCTCCTTGATCTGCCTGAGCGTGTCCTTTATCGAGAAAACGAACTCGCGGTTGCGCAGCAGGATGATGAGGTCGGTAACTCCCTTGGCGGTCATTATTATGCCTGATATCCTCATAGCCATATCAGCCGACGCACGGCAAAAGATTATAAACGCAAAACCGACGACGACGGAAATGATACTGACGATGAAATTGAGTTTTTCATTCTTCATCGGGAGGCCGTTTTTCCTCGCCGTGACGATCGTCGCGATCGTCGAGACGCCGTCAACGATGAGCATCAAGCCGATTATCACATGGATAGCGCCGATGGTGATGTCCGACTGAAAAAACAGCACTACCGCGCCGATAAGCACGATTATGTAGAAGATCAGCATAACGATCTCGGGAACCTTCGACTCCTTTGTTTGATTTTCGGCAAGGATCCGCATACGTTCGTCCCAGCGGTCGTTTGACTCCTTCGTTTTCTGCTCGATCACCTTGTCTATTGAAGTAAGCTCCTGACTTTCCAGCGCCGGATCCTTGTTGCCCTTGATCGTCTCGAGGACAAGATCGCCCGCGATCTTTTTGCCCTTGCCGACGGTTTCATTCTTGTCGGTCAGAATAAAAATGATCGAAATCGCTGCGTACAAAGCCACAAATATTGAGAGCATTCCCGCCGACCAGCGGAGCGAACCTCGCGGGTCGAGCATATGGATGATTCCCTGAAACAGCATACATCCGATAATGACGAGCTTGTTCTTCATAATTATCGAAAACGCGCCGACACCCCAGTTGAGGAATTTACTTACTTTTTCTTTCAACTAAACCACCAAGCCTTAGTTAGGGATAAACGGGAGCTCGTATTCATCGGTCGGCATCTCGACAATACTCTCCTTGCTTTCGCTTGAAGAGCCGCCGTCCTGCTTTGGTGTGGATGAACCGGACTGTTTTGAGCCGCCGTTGTTCGCGGATGACTGAGCCGAGCCGTTACCGTCCGACTTTGAGCCGCCTTCGTTATTTGCCGGCGACTGAGCGGAACCGCCTCCGTTGCCCTGAGCGCCGCCCGAATTCTGAGCGGAGCCGCCCTGCTGAGCCGAGCTTGAAGAACCCGAAGCGGACGAACTATCCTTGTTGGTAGCGGCTTCGGTTTTACCTTCGGTAGCTTTTGTCGCGGGCTGAGTCGTGCCTGCCTGTGTTGTAGCCGCGGCGGGATCGGAGCTCTCTTTGTCTGAGCTGCTGTCACATCCGCAGCCAGAAAAAGCCGACGCGCTCATCAAAAGCACAGCTATCATTGCAATGATTCTCTTGTTCATAATACTTTCCTCTTTATTTTGGTTTTGATTTGTAAAATATTGTTTAGGTATATTCTACTATAACGCAACTCAAAAATCAACAAAAAGATTTTTGATCCGTCACGGTCTTATTTTATCCTCGTATTCATCGCCGGAGGTCGTTATTACGTCATCGGACTGAAACGTGATGATTTCAAGCTCTGTGCGCTCATAGGTTTCATTATTCGATTCCATAGCTTACCTCCTTAGCTTCCGAAATACGATTTCGCAGCCGCGTTGTAGCGGTATACCGCTGCCGCAAGCTCCTTGTCGATCTGAGTTGAATCGGGATCATTATACGCCTTGGCGCTGTAATCGAGGACAGAATAGTGATACTTCTTTCCGTTGATCTCGATCTCCAGCTCACGGTCGAGCATCGGAGATACGATGTTCTTTTTGTCAAAGTAGATCATTCCGTCACGCTCGCCGTAGGTAACCTTGTTGCCGTCAAAGACAATGCTGTCCTTTACCGCCTGCGTGAATTTGGCGGGCTCGGTGATTTGGTAATAATGCCTGAGCGTTGTACCGGACAGATAAATGACCGAGCTGCCGACGTATGTGAGTCCGCATTTGTCGAGTTCATAAGTCATATCGCTCGAGCGGTTCGTGATAGTCACGGGGTCGGTGTAGTGATCAATACCTCCGTTAGCAAGACTATCTTTGTTGCGGTCAAAGCGGATCTGAGCCTTTGTACCGTAGTCGAGCATAGTCTTGACAAGGGTTTCGAGCTTTTCGTATTCACTGATACTGTACTGCTGCTTATACTGACTGATATATTCCTGATTGGTCAGGATATAGTTCGCGTAATCCACTACCTTGTATTTGTTTGTTTCATCCTGAACTGTGCCGTTTATCTTGACCGACGCGGTGATCTCGTAGGTCATCTCGGCAACGGCTACGGGACAGGTCACGATGTATACGCCCGGCTTTTTCTCTGACTCCTTAACGGGAACGTCGGGTAGGCTTTTGTTGAACCAAGTAAAGCTTACGGTTGTTTTATTAGCCTGCTCCTCTGTGAGATTGAGGAAGAAGTTTACGCCGATGCTGCCCTCAAGGCTGAGCGAATGACCCATAAACAGCTTTGTGTACGGGGTCAGCGTTTTGCCGCCGAGCTGTGTCTTGTCGGCGTTGTCGGTCTTATAAAAAATCGTTCCGGAATTTTTGTCCTCAAACGGTCTTGACAGCTTGACTGTGCTGCTGCCGCTGAAGCCGCAAAGGGTCGTGACCGACATATCATTCTTGGTGTCGTCCGTCCAGTTGAGGGTGACGGTCGTGGACGAGCCGTTCAGACCGGAACCGATTCCGTTGGTGCTTTGTACGTTCGGTACGGTCACGGTTCCGCCGTTGATGACAACTGTTCCCCCGACGCCGTATCGGCCGCCGCCGATACCCGTGCCTAATCTTTCGGGAGTCGCTGTGACAGTTCCGCCGTTGATGGTTATATTTCCGCTTGACGCGTTCTTTCCGCCGCCGATAGCAGCCGCTTCGCTGCCGCCTGTAGCGGTGATCTTTCCGTTATTTATCGTGATACTTCCGCCGTCACGATCCAAGGCTCCGCCGATAGCAGCCGCGCAGTCGCCGGAAGTCAGATCAAATGTGCCGCCGTTGATTATGATATTGCCTGTTTTGTCGTCACAGCCGCCGATAGCCGCATTGTTCGTTTCGCAGCCGTTGACAACTATCGCGCCCGTACCGTTTTGCTGCTGCCAGATAGTAAGGGTAGCGCCCTCGTTTACCGTGATACCCTTTGTAGCGGTGAGCGTCGCGCCGTCGCAGAGGATAAGATTGGCGTTTCCGCTGACAGTGAGACGGTCGGGTATTACTGTGTCTTGAGTTACGACCATCCAGTCGCTGAGCTCGGTAATATATTCATCTACCGTAAAATACTCCTCGCGGAACTTCGGAGTACCTTTAGCGTCAACATAATCCGCCACGTTCATCGGGATGATATGCTCCTCGCGCGAGAGCTCCGTGTCGCATACGCTGCAGTAAACCACCGTATCATACGAGCCTTCCGAGCCTATCTCGGGCGGGCAGTAATACTCTGTTACGGGCTCTCCGGCGGTGTGGCCGGTAGGCTCTACATAGAAATCTTCCTCGCCTATCCTTTGCGTACCAACAGCGTCCGCGAAGTATTTGTGACAGTATTCGCAGTAGAAGCAGGCTATATTTCCGTATGTTTCGCAGCCCGGAGCTACCGCCTCAACAGGTGTTAAGGTGTGTGTATGATTATTAAAATACATTCCGTAAAGATCAATATCGTCCGTCACGGTGATGACGCTTCCGAACTTATGGAGCTTTTCTTCGCTTACGGGGTCCTCCTTCCAGCGCTGCTTCGGCAGCATATCGTCGGGGTATTCAAATGTGTTTTCGGGCAGGATAAAGTCCTCGCCGTAGTTTATTTCAAATCTTGCCGTTTCATCCTCGCCGATGTTGGAGTGGAAGGTAATCGCGTTTACCTCTTTCTTCCAAATCGCGGTAAAGGTCACGCTCTCGGAATTGAACGTAAAGTCGTCGCCGGGCTGATACATCGTATCGCCGAGCTTCCAGCCGGCAAAAACCTTTCCGTCTGGGATCTTGAACGCGCATTCGGGAAGCTCGACCGTGTTGGTCTGCTTTGCGGTAATAGGCTGCATTGCGTATTCGCCGGTGTTGACCGCGCCGTTTGAGTCAAAGCTTGCGGTAACTACCCTCGGCTCGATTATGACGTGCGGCGGGTTACCGCTGATCTTATCCCCTACCACAACGGCGTTTTCGGGCTCGCTTATATAAAGCTCCTCGCCGATGACGAATTTTCCGTCTATTGTCGCGTACGCTGAGATAGCTCCTATATTATTCGTTGAGGTCGCTTCAAAACGACTGATCGCGTTGTTGATATACAGAGCGCTTTCGGTATGGACAGCGTGGTAGCCCGCGGTGACCTTGATGTTTCCTCCGGCAACGATCAGCTTGCCGTTGCGGGAGCTTGTTCCCGTAACATTTATGCCCGCGTTTGAGCCCTTGATGTCAAAGTCGCCGTTAAGCGTGAGCATACCGAGGTTATTGGTGATCGCGTTTCCGTTTGGATTGTTTATAACGCCCTTGCCCTTGACAGTCAGCGCCAGCCTTTCCGCGGTGATGCTTGTGATATTATTCGCCTCGTCGAGTATCAGCTCGCAGGAATCGCTGTCGAATTTAACATTTCCGTCGCCGAGGACGTCGTCTTTGTTATTCTCTGATACCGCCGTATCGTTTACGGTGAGCCCGAGATAATCCGACCAGTTAGCCTTTAGCGTAAAGCTTCCGTCGGGATTGACGGGGGTTTCGGGCGCAAGGAGCTCGGTGTCGGAATCGGCTGACCAGCCGATGAACACCTTGCCGTCCGGCGGACTGAATTTACAGCTCGGCAAAACGTACTCGCTGCCCTTTGTGATATAGACGGGCTCCATTGTTTTTGAGCCGCCGTTTGAGTCAAAGGTAACAAGCACCCGTTCGTAGCCGCAGACAGTACATTTGAGTCCGCTGCTTTCGTATTTATGATCTTCCCTGGTATCTTGGCTGCACCACTTGCAGTTAACAAGATGACCCGTAGTACTTTTATCAAACTCCGCGTCCTTGTGGTCGCAGGGCAATACCTGTACACAGGTTCCGCGCGCGTTGCTTACACGGCTGGCGGCGCTGACCTTGGTCATATTGTCGAGTGACGAGCCCGCCAGCACCATATGCTCTTTTCCGATATCGAGATCGCCGTCGCCGCCGCCTTTTTTGCCCTTGCCTATCGCTGAGGCGGACAAGCCTGTTTTGGCGTAGACTATAGCTCCGCCGTTGATTTGCACAGGACCTCCGTCCGCGTCATAGCCGCCGCCGATCCCCGAACCTACAACATTGTTGTCGCGCGAATAATCGACGATAGCGGTGATCGAAAGGATCAAAAGCATTGCCGCGGCGTTCATATAATTATCTCTTATGTTTTTTGTCGTGCTTGTTTTTATAAATCCGCCGAAGAACTTTTCTACATCCTTATACAGTTCTCCCGTGCGGTCATATGTTGATGATGTGGCGTGGACGATACCGCCGCTGATCTTTACGGTTCCGCCCTTTCCTTCACCGCCGCCGCCGATCCCGGCTCCCTTGCGGGCAGCGTTAGCTACTACTACGCCGCCTGAAATATTGACCTCGCCGCCGTTACCGTTGTAACCGCCGCCGATCCCGGCTCCCGATGAGCCTACCGCCAGCACCGAGCCTCCGTGGATATTGATGCTTCCGCGCTGATTTGCGTTGAAGCCTGCGCCGATTCCCGCGCCTGCTGTTCTGCCGGTTTTGCCGACAGCCTTGACATCGCCGCCGTAAATATCGACCTTCGGATTGCCGTTTCCGTTTCCGCCGCCGATTCCCGACTCACCGTACGCGTCGACCTTGCCGCCGTAGATTGCGATAGAGCCGGAGTCCTTGCTGAATTTTCCGCTGCCGTTGCCTATTCCCGCGCCATAGTGAGCCTTCGCGGTCACGGTTCCGCCGTAGATAACGATGCCCTTGCCCTGCTGCCAGCAGGCTACATTGTTGTTGCCGCCGCCGATTCCCGCGCCGGCTGAGCTGTTGCCCGTGACGATCGCGCTTACTACGCCGCCGTAGATATTCACCGGACCGCCCGCGCCGCCGTTTTTGTCGATGTCGGTTCCGCCCGCGATACCCGAGCGCAGACCTTTGGCGTCGATATTTCCGCCGTAGACGTTGAGCGTTCCGGCGTCGCCTGTTTCGTTACCGCCGATAGCCGCCCAGTCTCTGGCGTTTGTCTCGGATATCAGCTTGCCCGTGCCCTCAAAACTGCCGTAAACATTGAGCACGCTGTTCAGCTTGCGCTCCGAACGGATACCGTCCGCGCAGGTAAGGGTCGCGCCGTCGCCGAGGATAAGGTTAGCCTCGCCCACTATGTTGAGGCGGTGGGTAATCTTAACATCGCCCTTGACAATGTACCAGTTGCCGCTGTGCATACCGACAGACCTGTCGTCCTTGAGGGTCGCCACGTCGATAACGTCGGCGGTGTTTACGTAGCGGTAGTCCGAACGGACTTTCTTTTGGTTCTCATCCCAATGGCGGTTTACGCAGATGGTTTTGTACGCCTCCGCATACAGCTCGCCGTCATCGAACGAGAATGTGTGATAGTCAAAAGAGAAGAAGAACATATACGGGTCTGTGGAGCCGGGGTTATGCGAGGCGTAGCCCGAGGTTATTTTGCGGTCGGCTCCCGGTGTTACAACGCCCACGTTGGCGCATTCGCCGCTTGAATGAGCAACAGGCACAAGCTTTCCCGTTATGTTTATTACCCTTCCGTTGCTGAGGAACAGGTCGTCGTTATCGTTGTTTTTGATAACCGGCGAGCCCTGCATATTAACTTTGCCGTCGGCGCAATACACGCCGTTACCGGCGCGTCCGGCATTGTTGCCTGTTACCCTACCGCCGTTAAAATTGATCGTCGCGCTTCCTCCCGACCAGATACCTCCGCCGTTTAGGAACGCTTTGTTTTGTGATATCTCTGCCGTGTCGGTGATGGTGAGAGTACCCTTGTTCGTCACCGCGCCGCCGTTTTCGGAGGTAGCTTCGTTATTGGTGAGCTTAGCGCTGCCCGACAGGGTCATTATTCCGTTTGGAGCGTTATATACCGCGCCGCCGTCGACGCTGACGCCCGACGAAATAACGCCGCCGCTCATATTGAACGTGCCGTTGTTATATACCGTGCCGCCCGACTTTGACGAAGAATTGTTTGTTATGGTTCCCGATTCGATATTGAGCGTTCCGTTGTTATAAAACGCGCCGCCGTACTCGGACGAGCCGCCCGTGATCTTGCCCTTGTTCGATCCGCTCGAATCGGTGATCGTGAGGGTAAAGCCCGCGGCTATCTTAAAAACATTGCCTGTCTCAGCATTTGAAACCTTTCCGCGGTTGAGCGTAAAGCCGTTGAGATCGACGCTGACGTTCTTTTGGACATCAATGAACGAATCGGTCTCGCCGCCCGTTATATCCGCGCCGAGCACCGCGCTTCTTCCGTAATAAATTGCCAGCCTAAGCTGTTCCCACGTTGTGACGTCCAGTGTTTCCGCTGCCGCTTCAAAAGGAACCGCCGCAAAGACAGAAACGACCATCACAAGCGATAAGAGCACGCTTACGGATTTTTTAAGTAAACGCATAATTTACCCCCTTATAACGCACAACGCAGCCGCGGTATAGTTTTATACCGCAACTGCGAGATATTTTTGAAATATATAAAGCGATAAGACATATTTTTTTAATGTCCGTCAACATATCCGTCGCCTCGTTCACAGAGTATTATTAGTTAAATTATAACACATTTTATCGCTTTTTTCAATACGGATAAGAAGTTTTTTATCAGGACGGCAGCTATACTTTTGCTTTGCGGCGGGATATACTGATGGCTTTGTAAAAGTATATCACACCCATTATCGAAAGTTAAGAAAAGAACTCGAGATATTTTCAAGAGGTCCGGGTACCAATTACCCGGCAGACTTGAAAGCTCGAGCTCTAATATAATTATAAAAAAATCGACGAGATCAACGAAAATGTCAATAGGAAATGCAGGTTGATATCCTGATGTTTATTTCATAGCTCACGGGACGGTCAAGACCGTCCCCTACGAAATTTTTACGACGTTCTCAATAGCATCCGTAGGGGTCGGTTTTGACCGACCCGAAGGTTGAGAGTCCAATGTTTATTTCACAGTACTTCAAGGAAACGCCGGCTTTTGCGGGCGGACACGCAGGTCCGCCCCTACGAAAAACCTTAAGTTGAC
>JBGULZ010000238.1:0-2057 GCA_045116595.1 Ruminococcus sp.
CAGAGCGCGCCGTCCTGGATTGAGTAGCACAGCTCCTCGAGCAGCTCGATGTCTCCGTCCTTGCCCTCGCCCTTGCTGATGCGGTCGAGCATTTCGAGCATCCTCTTTGTGCCGATACGGCAGTGGATGCACTTTCCGCAGCTCTCCTTGGCGGTGAAGTCGAGGAAGAACTTAGCCATACCTACCATACAGGTGCTCTCGTCCATAACTACCATACCGCCCGAGCCCATGATCGCGCCCGTAGCGCCGAGAGCCTTGTAGTCGATAACGGTGTCGATAAGGTCCGCGGGGATACATCCGCCGGACGGTCCGCCCATCTGTACAGCCTTGAAAGCCTTGTCGGTCTTCATACCGCCGCCGATGTCAAAGATAACGTCGCGCAGGGTCTTGCCCATCGGGATCTCAACAAGTCCCGAGCGCTTTACCTTACCGGTTACGGCAAATACCTTTGTGCCCTTTGAGCCCTCGGTACCCATAGCCGCGAACGCCTCGCCGCCGTTGTTGATGATCCAGCCGACGTTGGCGAAGGTCTCAACGTTGTTGATGTTAGACGGCTTTCTCCAGAAGCCCGACTGAGCCGGGAACGGAGGCTTGAGCCTCGGCATACCTCTGTGACCCTCGAGCGACTCGATCAGCGCGGTCTCCTCACCGCATACGAACGCGCCCGCGCCCGCCTTGATAGTGAAGTCGCAGCTGAAATCCGTGCCGAAGATATTGTTGCCGATGATACCCTTTTCGGTAGCCTGCTTGATAGCGTTTTTAAGTCTTTTGATAGCGAGCGGATACTCGGCTCTTACATACACTACAGCGTGCTTTGCGCCGATAGCGTAAGCGCCGATGAGCATACCCTCGATCAGGTTGTGCGGGTCGGATTCGATTACCGCTCTGTCCATAAACGCGCCGGGGTCGCCCTCGTCGGCGTTACAGATAAGGTACTTTTCCTCGCCCTCGCTCTGACGCGCCGCGTTCCACTTGAACCAAGTCGGGAAGCCTGCGCCGCCGCGTCCCGCAAGACCGGAGGTCTTGATTATCTCAATAACGTCCTCGGGAGTCATCGAGAGAGCCTTTTTGAGCGCTGTGTAGCCGTCCGCTTCTATGTAAGCGTCGATCTCATCGGGGTTGATGATACCGCAGTTGCGCAGCGCTATTCTTGTCTGCTTGGTGAGGAACTCGTTGTCCTCGTCGGTAACGATAAGCTTTTCAACGGCGGACTTGTCGCCATTGTTTATGTACTGAGCGACAGCGTCGGCGTCATTTTCGCTGACCCTTACAAGTCTTGTCAGTTTGTTGTCGTCGTCGTAGATATCGACGATCGGCTCGAGCCAGCACATACCGATACAGCCGGTGATAGAGATGCTTTCGGCGTTGATCCCGGTATCAAGCAGAGCCTTTCTTACCTTTTCGGCGCCGGCGGCGATTCCGCAGGAGCCCTGTCCGATAACTATCCTCATACTGCCGCCTCCCTTAACTCTTTAAGAATTTTCTTTGTCTTGTCGGGCGTTAAGCTGCCGTAGGTGTCCTCGTTGATCATCATAACGGGAGAGAGTGAGCAGCAGCCTAAGCAAGCTACGCATTTGAGCGAGAAAAGACCGTCATCTGTGGTCTGTCCGTCGTCGATGCCGAGCTCGTCCTTGATCGTCTGCAAAATCAGCTCAGACGAATTTACGTGGCAAGCCGTGCCCTGACAGAGCATAATAAGATACTTGCCGACGGGCTCGAACCTGAACTGGGTGTAGAACGTGCCGACTCCCATTATCTCGGAGGTCGCGATACCTGTCCTCTTGCTGATCAGCTCGATCGCCTCCTTGGGCAGGTAGCCGTATATTTCCTGTGTGTTTTGCAAAATGGTAATCAGACTTCCCTTGACGTCCGCGTACTCGTCAAGCACGGGGGCTATCAGGCTTAAGTCAACTTTTTTGTTTTCCATACGATTATCCCCATTTCTGTGTTTTTCAGATAATAGCTATAACACTATCAACCTTTATTATACCAAATTATAATAAGCATTTCAATATATTAAATAACAAAAAGCACGGCTCTCACCGTGCAAATGTTTA
>JBGULZ010000239.1:0-5870 GCA_045116595.1 Ruminococcus sp.
TCGGCTTCCCGGTACCCGTGCGCAAGTGGCTGTCGGACGAGCGCTTCAACAAGCCGATTTACGAAAAGTTCGTCGGCGAGACATCAAAGAAGTTCTTTGATCAGGATGTGCTCAAAAAGCTCTGGAACGATTACCTCGGCGGCGAGGAACAGCTCTGGGGCAGAGTCTACGCGATCTACGCGTTCCTGCTTTGGTATGATATAAAATTCAATTAAAAGTTAAGAGATAAATTCAAAGCCTCCCCCGTCACTTGTTACGGGGGAGGTGGCATTTTGCCTGCAAAATGACGGAGGGGGGCTGCGCTTCCGATAGCAGAAGTTTCCAGAAAATATGCAGGGGTCGGTTTTGACCGACCCCTGCGAAAGATGGTTTTCTCATACTTTCCTGAATTTTAAATTTGAATAATCCATTAACGGCAGTTCCATCGCGTTCAGGTTGAGCGCGCATTTGTAAAACGCTTCGTCGTCAAGCAGGGCTTCGGGAGTGTGTGCGTCATAGCCTATCACCGCGCTGTTGCCGATCTCGGAGGCTAATTTCCAAAACTCGGGCTTTGGGTAGCCTTTTTTGTTCGTGAGCCCTAAAAGATTGTACTCGAGCGGGATGTGCATATCCCTTGCGCATACACAGAGCTGCGCCATCTTCTCGCGGTAATATCCCGGGTCGCCCTCGTAGTAGAGGATATCGGGGTGAGCTATATAGGTGAAAACGCCTGTGTAAATGCCCTCGCATACCTGCTCAACATAACGCGCCAAAAGCGTCTCGTCATAATTTTTGCGCGGCGCGTAGAATGAATCCTTGTCGTATTCGTTGCCGACAAAATGCTGACCCAAGATCATATAGTCGAGCTTGTATGGCTTTACAAATTCCATAAACTTTTTGAAGGTTTCGGGGTAATACTCCGTCTCGAGCCCGAGAAGTATCTCGATATCGTCCTTATATTCCTTTTGCAAATCTCTTATGCTGCGGACGTAGCCCTCAAATTCCTCCGGGCGCATCCTGAAATTGCTGTAATAATCGGTGTCGGGAAAGAACTGCGGGCAGTGGTCTGAAAAGCCGAGCGTTTTAATTCCGGCTTTGATCGCAGCCTCAACATATTCCCTGTCCTCGCCCAGCGCGTGATTGCAGCGTTTGGTGTGGGTGTGTAGATTGTACCTCATTTTTGTTTCCTCAAATAATACTGATATTTTTCTTTACATATTGATTATATATCAAAATGACGGAGTTTTCAACTACAAAAGGGTGTAATTTTGTTACAAAATCCGCTGTTATTTCTTCTATATAATTATAAGATTACAATTTCGCAAACATACTATATATTGTGTCCCTAAGTGTTGACATAACCATAACTTGTGTGGTATAGTTTTGGGGTACGGTTGTTGACGACCGAGTATTATATATTCAAAACAGAGGTTTTTTATGGTGTACGGCAGGATACATTCCACCGAGAGCTTCGGCTCGGTAGACGGTCCGGGAGTAAGATTTTTAATATTTTTGCAGGGCTGCAATATGCGCTGCAAATTCTGCCACAACGCGGATACATGGAACAAAAACACGGGTGAGCTGAAGACTGCCGACGAGCTTATCAAGACGGCGCTCAGGTACAAGCCGTACTGGGGCGGCAAGGGCGGTATCACCGTCAGCGGCGGAGAGCCGCTTTTGCAGATCGACTTTTTGCTCGAGCTTTTTGCAAAGGCAAAGGAGAACGGCGTCAATACCTGCATCGACACTGCGGGGCAGCCGTTCACAAGGCAGGAGCCGTATTTTTCAAAGTTCAACCGGCTTTGTGAGCTGACGGACTTGTTTATCTGCGACATCAAGCACATCGACCCTGCTTATCACAAAGAGCTTACAGGCGTAAAAAATGACAACATCCTTGATATGCTCCGCTATTTGTCGGATATCGGCAAGCCCGTGTGGATACGCCAGGTGCTCGTGCCAGGTATCACGGACAGGGATGAATATTTGGTCAAGACAAGGGAGTTTATTGACACGCTCAAAAACGTTGAAAGGGTAGAGGTTTTGCCCTACCACACGATGGGCGCGTACAAGTGGAAGGAATTGGGAATGGATTATCCGCTTGAGGGCGTTGACCCCCCGGCTGATGAAGGTATAGAAAAGGCAAAGGAAATTTTGACAGGAAACGCAAAAGGAGAATGAAAATGAAAGCGTGGAGAGGTTTTAAAGGCAGAAAGTGGCAGGAGGACGTCAATGTCCGCGATTTTATTCAGAACAACTACACTCCGTACGACGGCGATGAGAGCTTTCTTGAAGCTCCTACAGAGGCGACCGAAAAGCTCTGGGATAAGGTTCAGGAGCTTCAAAAGGAAGAGAGGGCAAGAGGCGGAGTGCTCGAGTGCGAGACCGAGGTGGTTTCTACTCTGACCTCATACGGCCCCGGCTATATCGACGAGGAGCTTAAGGATCTCGAAAAAATCGTCGGACTCCAGACAGACAAGCCCCTAAAGCGCGCGTTTATGCCCTACGGCGGTATCAAAATGGCGGCTCAGGCGGCGTCTACCTATGGCTACAACGTAAATGAGAATCTGGTGGACATCTTTACAAAATACCACAAGACCCACAACCAGGCGGTGTTTGACGTTTACACCCCCGAGATGAAAAAGGTCCGTCACAACCACATCATCACAGGTCTGCCCGACACCTACGGCAGAGGCAGGATCGTGGGCGATTACAGACGAGTAGCGCTTTACGGACTCAATTACCTTATCCACCGCAAGGAAAAGGATCTCCGCTTTTGCGGCGACAGGAATATGAGCGAGGAGCATATCAGGCTCAGGGAAGAGATCGCCGAGCAGATTCGCGCTCTCCACGGAATGAAAGAGATGGCGAAGATCTACGGCTATGATATCTCCCGTCCCGCAGAGACTGCAAGGGAGGCGGTTCAGTGGCTGTACTTCGGTTACCTCGCCGCTATCAAGACCCAAAACGGCGCGGCGATGAGCGTCGGCCGTATCTCGACCTTCCTCGATATCTACATCAAGCGCGACCTTGACGAGGGAACTATTACAGAGAGCGAGGCTCAGGAGCTTATCGACCATCTTGTTTTGAAGTTCCGCCTTGTAAAATTCGCGAGGATCCCGTCCTACAACGAGCTGTTCTCGGGCGACCCCGTTTGGGTTACTCTCGAGATGGCGGGCGTAGGTATGGACGGCAGACATATGGTAACTAAAAACGACTTCCGTTTTCTGCATACGCTCGAGAATATGGGACCCGCGCCCGAGCCTAACCTCACGGTGCTCTGGTCGTCGAGGCTTCCCGAAAACTTCAAGAAATACGCGTCCAAGATCTCGGTCAACACCTCGTCTATCCAGTACGAGAACGACTGCGTTATGCGTCCGGTGTGGGGCGACGATTACAGCATTTGCTGCTGCGTTTCAGCCACTCAGACGGGCAAGGAGATACAGTTCTTCGGCGCGAGAGCCAACCTCGCGAAGTGCCTCAACTACGCCATCAACGGCGGCGTCGACTTCAAGACGAGGGAGCAGGTCGGCCCCGAGATCAGGCCCATCACAAGCGAGTATCTCGATTTTGTCGAGGTTATGCATAACTTTAATATTATGTTCAGCTGGCTTGTTGAGCTGTACGTCAACACGCTCAACCTCATCCACTATATGCACGACAAATACTACTACGAGGCTGCCGAGATGGCGCTTATCGACACCTACACCCGCCGCACATTCGCAACGGGTATCGCGGGATTCTCGCACGTTGTCGATTCTATCAGCGCTATCAAGTACGCCAATGTTAAGACTATCCGCGACGAGGACGGTTTTGTTGTCGATTACGAGGTAGAGGGCGACTTCCCGCGCTACGGCAACGACGACGAGGACGCTGATGAGATCGCGATCTGGCTGTTAAAGGCGTTTATGAAGAAGGTCAGGGAGCACCACACCTACCGTAACTCCGAGCCCACGACCTCGATCCTCACGATCACCTCAAACGTGGTTTACGGCAAGGCTACCGGCGCTACTCCCGACGGCAGAAAGGCTTACGCGCCCTTCGCGCCCGGCGCCAACCCCGCCTACGGAGCGGAGAAAAACGGACTTCTCGCGTCGCTCAACTCAGTCGCGAAGCTGCCGTATGAGTTCGCTCTTGACGGAATCTCAAATACTCAGACCATCAGCCCCGACGCTCTCGGTCACAACGATGAGGAGAGGATCGACAACCTCTGGCATATCCTCGACGGCTACTTTGACAAAGGCGCGCATCACCTCAACGTCAATGTGTTCGGCGTTGAAAAGCTCAAGGATTGTATGGAGCACCCCGAAAAACCCGAATACGCGAACTTTACCATCCGTGTATCGGGTTACGCGGTCAAGTTTATCGACCTCACCCGCGAGCAACAGCTTGACGTTATCGCAAGAACCGAGCACAAGGTATTATAATACAGATTCAGGCAGGCTTTTGCAGCCTGCCTGTTGCCTGTTATACTTAGTATTATTTGGAGATAAAAATGAACAGATATGAGCTTGAAAAATTCATTCTCGAAGCCTACGGCGTAAAGCCCGATTACCCGTGGGAGAATATTCCCAACGGAGCGGTTTTCAGGCACCAAAGCAACAACAAGTGGTTCGCGCTTATAATGGACGTGTGCAAATCGCGCCTCGGGCTCAGCGGCGAGGAAGAGATCGGCATAGTCAATCTAAAATGCGACCCGGTCCTTATCGGTACCGTTCGGCAGGAAAAGGGAATTTTCCCCGCGTATCATATGAACAAGGAGCATTGGATCTCAATAGCGCTCGACGGCAGCGCCGACGACGAAAGAATAAAAGCCCTCGTCGACCTCAGCTTTGACCTGACCGACGTTAAGGTGAAAAAGAAGAAAAACTAAATCCTCCCGTCGGGTATTAAATTATTGACAAACCATTTTTTATTTGATATAATAACGCTTGTGGATCAAGCGAAACGCTCCGCCTCGGCAACTCTCAGCCGTGTAAAAATATGAGAGAATACGCAGGTATGGCGGAATTGGTCGCGTTGCGAGCGCTGCCGGCGGCAGATGAAGCGAGCAAAAGCGTTCCGACTTCCTGCAAAACGCGGATCAAGCGATAGCTCCGCCTCGGCTCTCACCTCTCTGCCGTGTAAAAATACAGAGGGTAAAAACTTAATACGCAGGTATGGCGGAATTGGCAGACGCGCATGGTTCAGGTTACACCACGTCGGTGAACTTGCAAAATCACGTTTTTTACTTGCAAAAAATTTAATATGCGGATATGGCGGAATTGGCAGACGCGCATGGTTCAGGTCCATGTGAAAGCAATTTCATGCAGGTTCAAGTCCTGTTATCCGCACCAAAAAAAGCCCGATTTTATCGGGCTTTTTGCTGTTTAGGGCATAAAAAATGTTGGCAGACGCGTAAGGTATGCTCGTGAGTTTGTTGGTTGTTTCCGACAAATTCAGAGCAGTGAATTTGGCTATAATCGCTAAATCTTCAGTTGATAACCTTATGCGTCTGCCAATTCATTTTAGTTTGAAAATTATGCAGTGTGATTATTTATCGAACTTTATCCTTCGTTTCATCGGCAGCGGATACTTGTTATTAGTCACTTGAAGGTCGGCTATTTCATTTCCTCCATCGCCGAATATCGTCATATGCTCAGTGAAGGCGGCGTTCAGATTTATCTGTATTCTCAGCCCCTGTCCGTCCTCATAGATAATGATTTTGTCAATTAACTGCCGAAGATTGGCATTGCTGATTTGCCCTTCCTTTACGATTTCCTCAATCAAATCAACCGTCTGCTTCATTTCCGACTTGCGCTTTTTGATGGTTTCGCTGTAGTTTTGAATATCGTAAAGCTCCTGAGATATTTTCTTGATGTCGTTTTCACAGGCTGTGAGCATTTCGTCGTATA
>JBGULZ010000240.1:0-10178 GCA_045116595.1 Ruminococcus sp.
AATGTATCGTTCTAATGTACTTGTTTGCGGCGGTACCGGTTGTACCTCTTCAAACAGCTTAAAAATCGTTGACAGATTAAAGGAGCAGATCAAGGATAACGGACTCGAAAACGAGGTAAACGTTATCACAACAGGCTGCTTCGGTCTTTGCGCGCTCGGTCCCATTATGGTAGTTTATCCCGAGGGCAGCTTCTATTCAATGGTAAAAGAGGAGGATATCCCCGAGATCGTCGAGGAACACCTCTTAAAGGGCAGGATCGTTACCCGTCTCCTGTATCAGGAGACCGTTGAGGAGGACAAGATCAAGTCCCTCAACAAAACCGCTTTCTACGCAAAGCAGCACCGTGTAGCTCTGCGCAACTGCGGTGTTATCGACCCCGAAAAAATCGACGACTACATCGCTCAGGACGGCTATGCCGCTTTGGGTAAATGTTTAACAGAAATGACTCCCGACGAGGTTATCCAGACTATCCTCGATTCGGGTCTCCGCGGACGCGGCGGCGCAGGCTTCCCCACAGGCTTAAAGTGGAAGTTCGCGGCTGCCAACGACGCCGACCAAAAGTACGTTTGCTGTAACGCCGACGAAGGCGACCCCGGCGCGTTTATGGACCGTTCCGTTCTCGAGGGCGACCCCCACTCGCTGATCGAGGCTATGGCTATCGCGGGTTACGCTATCGGCGCTTCACAGGGCCGTGTTTATGTCCGCGCGGAGTATCCTATCGCCGTAAAGCGTCTCCAGATCGCTATCGACCAGGCTCGCGAGTACGGTCTTTTGGGCAAGGATATCTTCGGAACAGGCTTTGACTTTGACCTCGAGCTCCGCCTCGGCGCGGGCGCGTTCGTATGCGGCGAGGAAACCGCTCTTATGACCTCTATCGAAGGCAAGCGCGGCGAGCCCAGACCCCGTCCTCCGTTCCCGGCTGTAAAGGGTCTTTATCAGAAGCCCACAATCCTCAACAATGTTGAGACATACGCAAATATAGCTCAGATCATCCTCAAGGGCGCCGACTGGTTCGCTTCAATGGGTACAGAGAAGAGCAAGGGTACAAAGGTATTCGCTCTCGGCGGCAAGATCAACCACACAGGTCTTGTTGAGATCCCGATGGGAACCACACTCCGCGAGATCGTATTCGAGATCGGCGGCGGCATCCCCAACGGCAAAAAGTTCAAGGCTGCCCAGACAGGCGGCCCCTCCGGCGGATGTATCCCCGAGCAGCACCTCGATGTTCCTATCGACTACGACAACCTGCTTGAGATCGGCTCGATGATGGGCTCCGGCGGACTTATCGTAATGGACGAGGACAACTGTATGGTAGATATCGCTAAGTTCTACCTCGAGTTCACCGTTGACGAGAGTTGCGGTAAATGTACTCCCTGCCGTATCGGTACAAAGAGACTCCTTGAGATGCTCGAGAAGATCACCACCGGTATGGGCAATATCGAGATGCTCGACGAGATGGAAGAGCTCTGTAACTTCATCAAGGCTAATTCGCTTTGCGGACTCGGTCAGACAGCTCCCAACCCCGTGCTCTCAACTCTGCGTTACTTCAGAGACGAGTATGAGGCTCACGTTGTAGACCACAAGTGTCCCGCGGGCGTTTGTAAGGATCTCCTTGAATACAACATCATCAAAGACAGCTGCTACGGCTGCGGTATGTGTGCCAAGAAGTGCCCGGTTGCGGCTATTTCCGTTACCGACTACACCGCTCCCGGCAAAAAGAAACCTGCTTACGAGATCGACCACGGCAAGTGCATCAAGTGCGGCGCTTGTATGGAGACCTGTAAGTTCAAGGCAATCACTAAAGGCTAAAGAAAGGAGATTTGACTATGGAAATGTTGAACATTAAAATCAACGGACGTGATTATCAGGTCGAAAAAAATACTACTATTCTTGAAGCCTGCCATAAGTTCGGAATTCAGGTACCTACCCTCTGCTTCCTTAAGGATATCAATGAGATCGGCGCTTGCCGTATGTGTCTCTGCGAGGTAAAGGGCGCAAGATCGCTTGTTGCAGCCTGCGTATATCCCATCGAAAGAGACGGTACAGAGATATTTACAAATACACCAAAGATCCGCAAATACAGAAAGACAAACCTTGAGCTTTTGCTCTCAAGTCACGACAAAAAGTGCCTTTCCTGCCCCAGAAACACCACCTGCGAGCTCCAGAAGCTCTGTATCGAGTACGGCGTATATGAGAAGCACTTCCTCGGCGGAGAGGACATCATCCACAACGAGGATCACTCGACCCTCCACCTCGTCAGAAATGACAATAAATGTATCCTTTGCCGCCGCTGCGTAGCTGCTTGTAAGGAGCAGTATGTAGGCGTTATCGGCGCGAACAACCGCGGCTTCCACACAGAGATCGGCTGCGCGTTCAATCAGGATCTCGCCGATGTTCCCTGCGTAAGCTGCGGACAGTGTACAGTAGTTTGTCCCACAGGCGCGCTTGTTGAGCGCGACGATACACAAAAGGTATTCGACGCTATCGCCGATCCCACAAAGCACGTCGTTGTCCACACAGCGCCTTCTATCCGCGCTACACTGGGCGAGTGCTTTGATATGCCCATCGGCACAAACGTAAAGGGCAAGATGGTAACAGCTCTCAAGATGCTCGGCTTCGATAAGGTATTCGATACCAACTTCGCCGCTGACCTCACTATTATGGAAGAGGGCACGGAGTTTATCGAGCGCGCTACAAACGGCGGAACTCTCCCGATGATCACCTCGTGTTCACCCGGTTGGGTCAAGTTCTGCGAGCACTACTATCCCGACCTCATCCCGCACCTCTCGACCTGTAAGTCACCCCAGCAGATGCAGGGCGCTATGATCAAGTCATACTACGCCGAGAAGGCGGGTATCGACCCCAAGGACATCGTTGTTGTATCGGTAATGCCGTGTATCGCCAAGAAGTTCGAGATCAAGCGCGACGACCAAGGCCACGACGGTATGCAGGATAACGATATTTCGATCTCAACACGCGAGCTTGCCAAGATGATCAAGACCGCGGGTATTCAGTTCACCGAGCTCCCCGATGAGGACTTCGATCCAATCATGGCTATCGGCTCCGGCGCTGGTACTATCTTCGGCGCTACGGGCGGCGTTATGGAAGCTGCTCTCAGAACAGTTGCCGACGTGCTCACAGGCGAAGACCTAAAGCAGATCGACTACACCGAGGTTCGCGGCACCGACGCCATCAAGGAAGCTACCTACGAGATCGCTGGCAAGGAAGTCAAGGTCGCGGTTACATCCGGCCTCAAGAATGCCGCCAAGCTTCTTGACGAGATCAGAGCCGGCAAGTCACCTTATCAGTTCATCGAGATCATGTGCTGCCCCGGCGGCTGTGTAAACGGCGGCGGACAGCCCATCCAGCCCGGTCATGTAAGGAACTTTACCGACCTCAAGGCGCTCAGAGCAAAGGCTCTCTATGAGGACGACCTCAGCCTCGAGTACAGAAAGTCGCACGATAACCCCGAGATCAAGGCTATCTACGACGAGTATCTCGAAAAGCCCGGTTCACACCGCGCTCATGAGCTCCTCCACACCTCCTATGTTGCAAGAGGTAAATAATCAATCTATTTTCCCTGATAGATAACATAAAACCGGTGAGTCGTAACGGTTCACCGGTTTTTGATATGGAGAGCTTGCTTTTTTAAGATGTTTCAGAGATTTGGAGGAAGATTATGGATTTTGTTTCTCGGTTAAAGAATTTAAAGAGAAGAGATACGATTCTGTTCGTCATCATTCTTTTTGTTGCCTGCGCTGTAAGGCTCATATTGTTCGGCGCGCATCCCGCGGGACTCAACCAGGACGAAGCATCTATCGGATATGACGCTTGGTCGCTGCTTCATTACGGCATAGACCGCAACGGCTATACGCTGCCGGTCCACTTGATGGCGTGGGGAAGCGGTCAAAACGCGTTGTACGCCTATTTATCAATGCCGTTTATTGGGCTGTTTGGACTAAACGTTGTCTCGGTACGCGCGGTAAATCTGATTTTTTCTGTGCTGACCGTTATTGCGGTATATTCAACCCTGAAGCTTGCGGTGAATAAGCGGACTGCGTTTATCGGTATGGCGCTTACTGCGGCGGTGCCGTGGAATATTATGCTCGCGCGCTGGGGCTTGGAATCAAACCTGTTTCCCGCGCTGTTGATGCTTTCTATCTGGGCTTTGCTCCGCGCGACAAAAAACAGCAAATTCCTATATGTCGCAGCGGCAATAATGTCGCTCTCGCTTTACTCCTACGGTTCGGCTTACCTCGTTGTTACACTGTTCGCGCTTGCCTGTTTTATACTTTTTTTCATCAAAAAATCTGTTCCGCGGCACACATTATTCATAGGCGCGGCGGTTTATATTGTGATCTCCGTTCCGATCTATCTCTTTGCCATTATAAACGTATTTCAGCTTGAGGGCATTCAAATCGGAATTTTGTCGATACCGCGGCTGTACGGCAACCGCATCGACGCTCAAAACGGCGCGACCTTCTTTGATTTCTTCAAAAACCTGTATCGCTTTGTATTTTTGCAGACAGACGGAACAGAGAGGAATGCGTTCCCGTTCTACGGCTGTTATTATGTGATTTCAATGCCGTTTATGATAGCGGGTATTATTCACGCCGTGAAAAAAAGAACCGAGTTCGATTTTATCGTTTTGCTGGCGCTGATTTGTTCGATTTTACTTTTTGGCTACTACAACGCGCCGAATATCAACCGCGTAAACGCTATTTATATGCCTCTTATCCTGCTTACCTCGGTAGGCTTGGGCAGTCTGGTAAAAAGCAAGCGTGCAATAGCGGCGGTTGCTCTTACCTATGTTATTTGCTTTGCTGGCTTTAACTTCAAGTATTTCGGAAAAGAATATCGCGAGAGCATCGGCAAAGAGTTTTGTGACGGCTTTGGCGACGCGATCGACAAAACGGTAGAGCTATCCCAAGGAAAGAGCACAGTTAATATTTCGTCATCAAATATGCCGTATATTTACGCGCTTTTCTACACACAAACTCCTCCCGAAGAATTCTTGGATACTGTGGTTTATGAGAATCCGGGCGCTATGTTCCAGAATGTAAAATCATTTTCTAATTTCAAGTTTTCTACCAACACGAGGTCGTTTGATCCCGAAGGCGCCGGTATATATTTGATCGACGCATCGTTAAAAGATTCCGCCAAAGAAAAAACATCTGAGATTTACAATTATAAGAACTTTATTGTTGCGGTAATAAAGTGATTGAACAGATGAATATACAAAAACAAACCTGCCACATTTTTGTGACAGGTTTTGTTTTTGCGCGCCGGAGAATATGCCAAAATGCCTACCTCACTTTATGCGGCGTGTTTAATGCGACAGGTTCGCAGAACGCTCTATATGATTTTCTTTCCAAATAAACACAGCATTGTTGCCTTTTTGCAGTTTGAGGTACGTTGCTGTAGGTAATAGAATAAATGAATCATAAAAATATAAAATAATTCAAATTTGTCCCCCTATTGTCCCCCTTTCTGTGTTATAATACTTGTGAAGTCGATAAAACGACAAATAAGAGAAGGAGAATGTATTATGAAAAAAATAGCGACAATAATCACCTCGGCGTTGCTTTGTATGACAATGCTGGTACTCGCGCCGACTCAGGTCATAGCCTCCGCTGCGGATAATTCTGAAAAGAAATACATCAGCGAGGTCAAGGTCGGAATGGGCGAGGACTCAGACACAGCGTCCAAAGCGCTTTTGGCTGAGGGCTACACAATCCTTAAGGACGACAACGGCAATTACGCCGACCTCAATGAGGATGCAGGCTCAAAAAGTTCTTTAAAGGAAGGCCCTAACCAGAAGATAGTCTACCTCGGCTACAAGACAACCTCGGACGCGAGCGACGCGATAACCGACCTTGCGGTTATGAATATGAACGGCGGCTACAGCTACGATGATTATGAAAAGCTGATGCAAACCCATATGGAAACCCAAATCAAGCCGTTTGTGGGCAGGTTCATAGCAACTCTTAGAGAGTACCGCGAGAACCTTCAAAAGCCACAGGATTCCGCAAACTATAAGCGCGCGAATTACTACAAAGCACAGCTCAACAAGCTGACCGATGACGACACAGGCGGCAAGCCGCTCGGCGACCTGCTTGTTAACCAGACAAAGTACGAGATGGGCGACGGCGCTTATAACAGGCTGTCCGCTGAAGAAAAAAAGAACCACTGCGATATTCTTACCCTCCTTATGCAGGGTAAAGGTCAGGCGGTTCTGCTGATGGAAACCCTGCTGACAAAATCAGCGGATTCATCAAGCAGCACATGGATCGACCGTTTCAAGGCAACCGGCCTTGAAACGCTGACAGACAACGTTAAAAAGGATAACCCAAATATGACTCCGTCTGAGATTAATAAGGAGCTTGACAAGAAATATAATGACGACGCAAAGAAAATTCTCGACAAGTGGGACGCGTTCAACGAGATTTTGATTAACTACGATAACTCGCTTAAAAAGGCGAATGAAGTGATTAAAACAAACGAAGAAAGCAAAGTAGAAGCAGTCAAATTGGACGAGAATTCATCTGATGAAGAAATAAAAAAAGCAGTTAATCAAATGTACTCCCAAGAGGCTGAAATGGTAAAGAGCGGCAGAACCGCAGAGGATATGGTCGCTCACGACTTCCTAAGCGCCACTGAATACGGCGACGGTACAATGCTTGAATTCTTTGAAAGGGATAAGACCGAGTTTGAAGACGCAGAGAATATCCGCGAGCTTTATCCTATCGTAGAATCGCTTACGGGCGGTCAGCTTGCCGGTCTCGATTTCCTTTCCATCAAGGATATGATTATGATGGCAGTTACGGATGAAAACGGATTTAAAGAGGTAAATATTGATAGTTTGCAGCCTGCTTCCGTCTTTCAGGGTGTAGACCGTGGAATCTACGAAAAGGGCGGAGTAGCCCTGACAGACGCGGCACTGCGCGCAAAGGCAACCTCTCAGGAGACTGAGTCTACTTTTGAACTGACTACTTTAGGCAAGGTGATGTGGGGTGTCACCGCGGCGTCCGGAGTTGCGGCGATTACTTCTATCATTTTTGATAGAAAGCATACAAAGACTGTTATTGATATTGTTGACCCGGAGGTTGCATCTAAGTATAAGGCTTTACATAATACAACAGTTCACTACCAAGATAAGTTAGCTAATGCTCGCGCTGCTTGGAATAGTACGGGTGGTGGCACTTCGGCAAACTATAATGCTCTTAATCGCTACAAGCAACTAAGTGAAAAAGCCCTTCAACAAGAAACCGCTTTTAAGGCTTCCGATGAATATAAGAACGCTTTAGGCGAGGTTACAATAAAATCGGATTTGTGCCATTTCCTCGCTGTAGGCTTTGCCGGTCTTACGGCACTGTTGGCAGGCTTTTCCATCTACACCACCGTCACTGAAATGAAGGCTTATTATAAGGTAAACTTTGTGCCGGTTCCCAAATACATTGGTGACAGAGCCGATATTACCGCTGTAAACCAAAAGGGCGAGACGGTTATGATAAAGAACCAGACCGCTTATTATAAAGCTGCTCTCTGCAACCGCACCGCCGGCAGCAGCGATGTTGAAAAGAAAAACTACGAGATTCTTAAAGACCGCAACGACCTCAACGGCGACGTAGGTCAGCAGTGGCTGTCGCTTTACAGTGTAAAATATGAGAACGGCATGCCGATCCTTGCGGATTCGCTAAAGCTGAAGATGGGTAAGGGCAACGCTCCCGACGGCTACACTAACGGTATTCACCGCTTTGGCGAGAAAGACGTCGTCTTTAACCTTACCAGCAGATTATACTGCTATAACGATCCTAACGACGGTACTTATGTATACTTTAAGAACGACACAGCAACCGTTAAGGATCTCACAGCCACAGGCTCACTCTTCTCAGGCGGCTCGATCGCGCTCGGCGCGTTTATCGGACTTATCGTGGGAAGCGCTCTCACTATTTTCATCGTGAACAATAGAAAGAAAAAAGACGAAAAAGCATAATATGTAATGCTGTGATCTAACGCATTTAAAGGCTCCCCCAACGCTTTAGCTTTGGGGGAGCTGTCAGCTTTAGCTGACTGAGGGGGCTGCGTGTGAATCAGCACACGTATTCCTTTTCAAAAATATTTAAATTTGTCCCCCAATTGTCCCCTTTTATGTGATATAATACCTGTGAAATCGATAAAACGACAAATAAGAGATGGAGAATGTATTATGAAAAAAGTAATAACTGTGATCACCTCGGCATTGCTTTGTATGACGATGCTGGTGCTCGCGCCGACTCAGGTCATCGCCTCTGCGGCGGAGAATAACGGTAAAAAGTACATCAGCGAGGTAAAGGTCGGAATGGGCGAGACCTCAGACCAAGCGTCCAAGGAGCTTTTGGCTGAAGGCTACACAATCTTTAAAGACAACAGCGGCAACTACGCCGACCTTAACAAGGACGCCGGCACAGGCAATGCCGTAAAGGATGGCCCTAACCAGAAGATTGTCTACCTCGGCTACAAGACAACCGCTGACGTGAACGACGCTATAACCGACCTTGCGGTTATGAATATGAACGGCGGCTACAGCTTTGAGGAATACGAAAAGGTCATGAACGACCATATGGACACTCAGATCAAGCCGTTTGTCAGCAGATTCCTCGCAACTCTTAATGAGTACCGCGAAAATCTTAAAAAGCCGCAGGACAGCGCAAACTACAAACGCGCGAATTATTACAAGTCTTTGCTCAACAAGCTTACCGACGACGACACAGGCGGCAAGCCGATCGGCGATCTTCTTCTTAATAAGACAAAGTACGAGATGAGCAAAAAATCCTACAGCAGGCTGACCGAAGAACAGAGGAAAAACACCTGCGATATTGTTACCCTTTTAATGCAGGGCAACGGTCAGTCGGTTCAGCTTATGGAGACCTTGATTACAAAAGCCGCGGATTCTTCAAGCAGCAATTGGATTGACCGCTTTAAGGCAACAAGCCTTGATAAGCTGAAAGAATCAGTTCAAAAAGAAAATCCCAATATGACTCCCTCCGAGGTTAATCAGACGCTTGACAAGCGTTACAATGACGACGCCAGAAGAATCCTCGATAAGTGGGACGCTTTTAACGAAATTCTCCTGAACTACGACACGGCTATGAAAAAATCGGACGAAGTAGTTAAGACAGAAATAAATGAAGAAGCAGCCAATATTGATGAAAATTCATCAAATGAAGAACTCGCGAAAGCCGCCGGCGAGTTGTACAAAGCCGAGGCAACAATGGTTAAGGGCGGCTTGGCGGCAGAGAGTATTGCTGTTCACGATATTCTTGAAACAATCAAATACGGAGACGGCACTTTGCTTGAATTTTTTGAAAGGGACAAGTCCGAGTTTGACGATAAAGAAAACATTCGCGAGCTTTATCCTATCGTAGACTCACTCACAGGCGGCCAGCTTGCCGGTCTTGACTTCCTCAGCATCCAGGATATGATTACGATGGCAGTTACCGATGAAAACGGTTACAAAGCGGCTGATATGAAGGACTTAGAGCCTGCATCAATTTATCAGGACGTTAACCGTGAAATTTACGACAAAGGCGGAGTTGCCCTGACCGACGCTGCAATGCGCGCAAAGGCAACGTCTTTGGAACGCGAAAGCAGCTTTGAGCTCAGCAAAACCGGTATTGTGCTTTGGTGCTGCACGGCAGCCGCGGGACTTGGCGTGGCAAGTACAATGATCGCGAGTAAATTGGTTTACAGGGGACCTGCTTTTGATAAGTTGGCAGAGCTAAATAAAACGGTAGCCATGAACGAAGGATGGCTTAAAGGTGCTCTTGCGAAGGGTATGAAAACTCGACAACACTTAAACTCTTACCTTCAAGGGGTTAAAGAGTTGGCCCAAGATCGAGCCAGAGTGACAGATTACCAAAATACCGATGAATTCCGGGAAGCGAAAGCCATTGCAGACTCAAAATCAAACATTTGCAAATACATCGGCGCAGGCTTTACTGTTCTCGGAGCACTCTTGGCAGGCGTATCAATTTACGTCACCATCAGTGAAATGAAGGCTTATTATAATGTAAAATTCGCGCCGATTCCCAAATACATTGTTGAAAGAACCGACATTACCGCTGAAAACGAAAAAGGTCAAGTGGTTATGATACAAAACCAGACCGCCTACTACAAAGCGGCTCTCTGCAACAGA
>JBGULZ010000241.1:0-6030 GCA_045116595.1 Ruminococcus sp.
TGTTTTGAATACATTTTTGTGAGGTGGTTATGTGTTTGATTTTATCGCTATGCTCGGTCAGTACGTCTGCTTTTTTATTCTTCACGTCTGCTCAAACGGTTCGTTCCCAAAGCCGCTCAGTCAAAAGGAAGAACGGCTCTATCTTGAACAGATGAAAAACGGCGACAGCGAGGCTAAAAACAAGCTCATTGAGCACAACCTGCGGCTTGTGGCGCACATCATAAAGAAGTATTACGGAACAAAGTGCGAGCAGGACGACCTTGTGTCTATCGGCACGATCGGGCTTATCAAGGCGATAAACACCTTTGACCCGGACAAAAAGATTCGCCTGAGCTCTTACGCGAGCCGCTGCATTGAAAACGAGATCTTGATGCACCTGCGCGCGGTCAAAAAGACCGAGCGGGATATTTCGCTTAACGAGACGATAGACACCGACAAGGACGGAAATCCGCTGACGCTGATGGACATTATGGCGGTGGACGACAGTATCCTCGACGACCTCGATATGAAGCTAAACAGCAAAAAGCTCGGGCAGTACATCAACGAGGAGCTCAGCGGACGGGAAAAGACGGTCATAATCCTGCGCTACGGGCTCAACGGAAAAAAGCCGATGACCCAAAAAGAGGTCGCCGGACTGCTCGGTATATCGCGCTCATACGTCAGCAGGATAGAGACAAAGGCGCTGAAAATTTTAAGGCACCGCTTTGATACGAGCTCGAATTTATAAAGAAAAAAACTGTCATCCTGAGCTTTATCTCAGAATGACAGCATAATATCCTCGAGTTTTCCGCAGTTTTCGTAGGGGTCGGTTTTTAACCGACCCGTAGACGGAAAATCAAGCGTTTTGTGCTCAATCCCGGGTCGGTCAAGACGCGACCCCTACAAACCGGTAATTAAATCTCAACATATGATCAAATTTCATTCAATACGGATTTTAATTCTTCTAAGGAATAAAGACAATTAAGCGCAGTCAGCATTGCGTTTGTTGAGAGGTAATCGGGCATATTGAGCTTTTTTAAAAGCTTTTTGCGCTTTTGGGCGGAGTTTGCCGTTCCCGTAAGACCGAGCGTAAACAGATCTGCCTTTGTGATCTCATTTGTCTGAGCGGCTTCTTCGCCTATCACAGTCGCGCCGCTTTTGCGGATCGCCTCGATTATAACTTCATCGGGCACGCCCTCAACGCCGAGGAAGCCCTCCTTGCTCTTTTGCTCCTTACGCTTTTCCTTACCCTCAAGCTGAGGGATGTAGCAGTGCTTTATCTTGGCTTTATCGACAGCGCCGTTCAAAAAGTTGCGGATAACAAGACCCGCGCCGTCGCTGTCGGTCATAATCAATATCCCGCGCTTGTCGGCGATCTGGCGTATCATATCGCGCCGCTCTTTGTCGTTAAAAATACGAAAGCCGTTTGTCTCGATTATCGGCGCGTCTATCAGGTTTTTGAGCTTGATTTTGTCGTACCTGCCCTCAACTATCACGGCTTCCTTTAGCTTTATCAACGTCTTCCCTCCTGCGCAGTGATAAGGAGCTGAGCGATAAGCTGCTCCATATAGAGCCTCGGGTTGACCCTGACGGATTTGAAGTTGAGGTCGGCTTCGGTCAGAATATCAATGCTCTTTCTCAATGCGTCCGTGCTGACGCGCGAGGTATCCCTTGCCGCGTTTCTGAGCGTGAAAGCCCTGTTTCTGTAGTCAAAATCCTTTGCGACGGTTTTGTCGTCAACACCGCACTCATTCGCCACGCGCATACGGTAGGCGTCGATATACGCGCCCGAGAGGATGTACAGCAGCCTGATATGATCCTCCTTTTGATAAAACAGCGTGTTGAGCACCTTGTACGCCCTGTCGCTGTTGCCCCTGAGTACGGCGTCGGACAGTTCATAGACCCTGCTCTCGATATTGACCGTGGCGAGCTTGTCGATGTCATCGAGCGTTATCTCCTCGCCCTTTGCGTAGGCGCTGATTTTATCGACCTCGTTTTTGAGGCGGGTCAGGTCGTTGCCGACGTAAGATATAAGCTTTGAAGCGTTGACGCGCGAGATAAGCTTGCCGTTTTGATTAGCCCACTTAGCGACGTAACGCTCAACGGTGTTTTGGTTTTGCTTTTTGAACTCGCAGACCGAGCCGGTTTTGTCCGCGGCCTTAACTATGGAGTCAAAGGCGGACTTTCGCTTTTCGGGCATATTGGACGGCATAGAGATAATCAGCACCGTACCCTCGGACTGAATAGCGCAGATATCCTTGATGCGCTTTAGGTCGGAGTCGTTCATCATATCAAAGAACACGTCCTCGAGCAAAACGCAGTTGTACTCGCTCATAAACGGCACTACCTGCATAGCCGCCGCGAGCTCGTCAAGGTTTATCTCGCCCTTGAAGGTGTGAAAATTAAAGTCCGACGGAGTTTTGCCCGCAACGGCTTCAAGGAGCATTTGGGTGTAGTTTTTAACATACATCTGCTCCTCGCCGAAAATCACATAAACAGGCGAAAACCGTTTTTCTTTTATATGCTTTTTTAAATCGGCTTCGGTGATCTTTGACATACTATCCCTCTATATATCCCGTAATGTAGGGGCGTGCATTGCACGCCCGCGGGTAACAATTACGTTTGCCAAAATCCTGCGGGCGAGCAATGCTCGCCCCTACAAATAATAAATTTTATTCCTTAACAAATACCGGCAGCGGCTCAAGGTAGATTATATCGTCCCTGTCCTTTGCCGCGCCCTCGGCAAGCACAGCGGCTTTGCCGACAACTTCTGCCTCGCAGACCTTCATAAGCTCTTCCATAGCTCTGAGGCTCTCGCCGGTCGAGATAACGTCGTCCACGATAAGAACTCTTTTGCCCTTGAGGAACTCAACGTCGTCCTCGCCAAGGTACAGAGTCTGCACCTTTGAGGTCGTGATGGACTTTACCGAGACCTTGGCGCAGTTGCGCATATAAACCTTTATGCTCTTGCGCGCGATAACATACTGACGGCAGCCCTGACGCGCCATCTCATAGCAGAGCGGGATCCCCTTTGCCTCTGCGGACACAACAACATCGTGCTCGGGGCATATCTTGAGGAGCTCAGACGCCGCCTTTTCGGTGACTTCAACGTCGCCGAACATAATAAACGCGGCGATCTCAGTCTTTTCATCGACCGGGAATAAAATCAAATCACGCTCAACGCCCGCGATAGTGATTTTAAAAGTTTCAAGGCGGTTTTTGATATGCTTGTGGATTTGATACGCGGCAGCCGCTCCGGCTGCCTGCTTTACCGCTTGGACCGCGATCTGCTTTTTAACTTCTTTTTTTATTTCTTTTTTGATTTGCTCTTGAATTTCGTTGCCCATTTTTTGCTCCTTTAAGCCATTCTTCCGCCGAGCTGAGTACCGCCGATGATATGGAAGTGCATATGCTTAACGCTCTGGCATCCGTGCTCTCCGCAGTTGTTGATTATCCTGTAACCCTTTTCAAGTCCGAGTGACTTGGTGATCTCGGGGATTTTTAAGAAGATGTGCGCGATAGAATCAACGTTGCTCTCGTCTACCTTGTCCGCGCAGCAGATATGCTGCTTGGGGATAACAAGAACGTGTACGGGAGCCTGGGGCTCAAGGTCATAAAACGCGAGGATTTTGTCGTCCTCATAAACCTTTTTTGACGGAATACTGCCGTCTACAATTTTACAAAAAATGCAGTCGCTCATAATCATTTCTCCTTGTATAAATTTTTAAATATATCCAAGATTTATTGTACTACGATTCGGCAGGAATGTCAATTATGATTTATAAATATCAAAAAAGCGCCACGGGTCGGTCAAGACCGACCCCTACAAAGAAAAATTTTAAATCCGGAGCGAAGCGACCCTTCACTAAACACTAAACTCTAAACTCTAAACTCTAAAAAAAGCTGCCAGCCTTTCGGTCAGCAGCTCACTGTTAATTGTTAATCGCTAATTGTTAATTGAAATCAGTCTTTCGCTTTTATCTTCTTTTCCTCTCCGCGGATCAGGCGTTTTATGTTGTCCTTGTGCTTGATGGTGACGAAAATGCCGATGATCAGCGCCGCCACGGTCGATAGGATAACATAGCTCAAGTGCCAGCCGTTACCTGAAAGAGTATAGTCAAACAGGAAGGTCGCGAGGAAGGTGTACGGTCCGTACATAAGCGCGCTGATTACGCTTCCGAGCGAGATTATCCTTGAGATAAGGAAGATGATCAAAAAGGTTCCCAAAATCATCAAGAACACTCTCCAGTCCTCGGTGAGCATAAGCGCAGCCGCGGACACAACTCCCTTTCCGCCCTTGAAGTGGAAGAAAACCGGGAACGAGTGACCGAGAATGCAGAATATTCCTGCTACATACTTTCCGCAGTTCATTATCTCGGTAGGCAAAACGCCCTGTGACGCGTATTGCGAGGCAATAAATGAGAAAATATAGCCGCCGACGAGCACCGCCGCAACGCACTTTAACGCGTCGAGCACAAGGGTTATGATCGCCGGGACCTTGCCGACCGTGCGCAGGACGTTTGTAAATCCCGCGTTGCCGCTTCCTTCGTTGCGGATATCGACCTTGCCCTTTGTCCATATTTTTGTAATGAGGACAGCCGGGTTAAAGCTGCCGAAAATATAGGCGATGACCGCTGTCAACAGCCATAAATACCAGTATGAGCCAAAGCTCTGTACTAAAGCGGATAAATAAGCGTCCACTACTTTTCTCCCCTTTCGCGAATGATGATCTTTATCGGCGTTCCGTCAAAGCAAAACGCCTCGCGTATGCGGTTTTCAAGATACCGCTGATATGAAAAATGGAAGAGCTCCGCGTCGTTGCAGAAGAACACGAAGGTCGGCGGCTTTATGCCGGTTTGAGTAGCGTAAAAGACCTTTAGCCTTCTGCCCTTGTCTGACGGAGGCTGAACGCGCGTAGTCGCCTGAGCCAGAAGGTCGTTGAGCATACCTGTCTTTATACGCAGGCTCGCGTTCTCGTTAGATGCGACGATCGCCTCAAAAAGTCTGTCTATCCTCTGCCCTGTCTTTGCCGAGATAAACACCTGCGGCGCGTATGACATAAAGGCAAAGTCGCAGTCGAGCTTCTTTTTGAACTCGCGCATGGTCTTGTCGTTCTTTTCGATAGCGTCCCACTTGTTGACGGCGAGGATACAAGCCCTGCCCGCGTCGTGAGCGAGTCCGGCTACCTTTGTGTCCTGCTCGGTAATGCCCTCGGTGGCGTCGATCATAATAACGCAGACGTCGCTGCGCTCGATCGCCATCTTGGCACGGATTATGCTGTACTTTTCGATATCGTCATAGATCTTGCTTTTGCGGCGCAGACCCGCGGTATCGGTAAAGTTGAATTTTCCGTAGTCGTTTTCGATAAGCGTGTCGATAGTATCGCGCGTTGTGCCTGCGATGTCGGACACGATACAGCGCTCGGAATCGGTGATTTTATTGATAAGCGAGGACTTTCCGGCGTTCGGCTTGCCGATAACGGCAACGTTTATAACGCTTTCGTCCTCCTCGGCTTCCTCGTTGTATTCAAGGTGCTCAAAGACGGCGTCGAGCATATCGCCCGTGCCGTGACCGTGAACCGAAGAAACGGGATAAGGCTCGCCCAAGCCGAGATTGTAAAACTCGTAAAACTCGGGAGCAGGCTCGCCGATGGTATCGCACTTGTTGACGCAGAGCACTATCGGCTTGCCCGACTTCTGGAGCATTTGAGCAACGTCCATATCGGTCGCGACAAGTCCGCTTTTAAGGTCGGTAACAAGGATGATCACGTTAGCCGTGTCGATCGCGAGCTGAGCCTGACGGCGCATTTGAGAGAGGATAACGTCGTCGCTTTTGGGCTCGATACCGCCCGTGTCGACCACCATAGCCTTTTTGCCGCACCATTCGGTCTCGCCGTAAATACGGTCGCGGGTAACGCCGGGAGTGTCGTCAACGATGGATATCCTCTGCCCTATCAACTTGTTAAACAGCGTGGACTTGCCCACATTGGGTCTGCCCACGATGGCAATTACAGGTTTGTTCATAACTATCTCCGTTTATTTAGAGTTTAGA
>JBGULZ010000242.1:0-3362 GCA_045116595.1 Ruminococcus sp.
AACTTTTTCGGAGAACGCTTTTATTAAGGCTAACGCAGCTTTTGAAAAGACGGGTATGCCCGCGGTCGCGGACGACAGCGGTATCTGTGTTGACGCTCTCGGCGGCAGACCCGGGATATTCTCGGCGAGGTACAGCCCCGAGGATTGCGTAACGGACGAGGACCGTACCGCAAAGATCCTTGAAGAATTAGAGGGCGTACCCGATGAAAAGCGCGGAGCTCACTATACCTGCGCGATCTGCTGTATTTTACCAGACGGCAGACGCATAGAGGTTGAGGAGATCTGCGAGGGTAAGATCGGTTACGAGTTTATCGGTGACGGCGGTTTCGGTTATGATCCGATTTTCGTTTTCGGTGACAGAACCTTCGCTCAGATGACTGCTGAAGAAAAAGATAAATTCAGTCACCGCGGAAAAGCGTTAAGAGAGCTCCGAGCAGAGCTTGAAAAAGAATTTTCATAACAGAGGTAATTTATGTTAACAAGCAAACAACGCGCGTATCTCAGAGGTCTTGCCAATAATATGGAAACTATCCTTATCATCGGCAAGGGCGAGATCACAGACAATATAATTATGCAGGCGGACACAGCGCTGACCGCGAGGGAGCTTATCAAAGCCAAAACGCTTGAAACAAGCGCCTATTCTTCTCGCGAGGCAGCTGATTTGATAGCTGAAAAATGCAAAGCGGACGTGGTTCAGGTGATCGGTTCAAAGTTTGTGCTTTACAGACCGAACCCCGATGAGCCGAAGATCACACTGCCGAAGGGTAAAAAGAAATGAGCAAAATCGGAATTTTCGGTGGGACATTCAACCCGATACATTTGGGACATATTAGGCTCGGTCAGCTTGTTTTGGATGAAATAAAGCTCGATAAGATCCTTTATATCCCCGACAACACGCCTCCGCATAAGTCCGACAGAAACCTTGCCTGTGGCGAGGACAGGCTTAATATGATTGACATTTCCTTAAAGGACTATGACAATATGGAGTCGTCGGATATTGAACTAAATCGTGAGGGGAAGAGTTATACTTTTGAAACTCTGCTTGAATTAAAAAAACTGTACCCAAATGATGAGCTTTATCTTATCACGGGCGCGGATATGTTTTTGACTCTCGATAAATGGAAAGAGCCCGAAACGATTTTCAAAACCGCTAACATCATAGGCGTGCCGAGGGTTAAGTCTGATTTTGAAAAGATGGAAGAGTACGCCGAAAATGTGATAAAGCCGATGGGCGCAAAGGTTTTTATGCTTTCACAAACCGTTTTTGATAATGCGTCCTCAACATATGTCAGGGAAAACATAGAAGATTATCAAAAGATAAAGGATATGATAACCCCTGAGGTTTACAGGTATATAAAAGAGAAAGGCTTATATCGGAAGTGATATGATGGATAATCCCGATTATAAAAAGATAATAAGAGAGCTTATGGGTGATTACCGCTATGAGCACAGTGTCAATGTCGCGGATGAAGCGGTAGCGCTTGCCGAGCTTTACGGCGAAGATGTTGACAAGGCTTATACCGCGGGGATACTGCATGACGTCACTAAGGAGTTACCGAATGATAAGCAGTTGCAAATTATAAATGACGGTGGTATAATCTTAGACGACGTTCAAAAACAGGCGCCAAAGCTTTGGCACGCCATAAGCGGAAGCGTTTATATCCAAACGGAGCTCGGGATCACCGACTCCGATATTATCAACGCGATAAGGTACCACACCACGGGCAGGGCGAATATGAGCCTGCTCGAAAAGATAATCTATATTGCGGATTACACCGCAAAAGGCAGAGATTACAACGGGGTAGAGGTTATGCGGGAGCTGTCGCGCAAAAGCCTTGAGGACGCGATGATATTCAGCTATCAGTTTACGATAAACAAGCTGTCATCGCTTGAGAGCGCGATACATCCCGATGAAATTTACGGTTATAATGATATTGTATTGAAAAGGAACAGAAAGGAATAGACTATGAATTCATATGATACCGCAATAGCCGCGGCAAAAGCGATAAGCGGCAAGATCGGACTTGATATTCAAGTCATAGAGATAAGCGATATTACCGTGATCGCTGATTATATGGTTATCGCTACCGGTAACAGCTCAACGCACGTAAAGGCGCTCGCCGACGAGGTCGAGTATCAGCTTGACAAGGCGGGAATATCTGTCAGCCATATTGAGGGCTACCGTTCAAACAGCTGGATCCTGCTCGACTATGTTGACGTTATCGTAAATGTTTTTTCACAGGAAGCCAGAGAGTTTTACGACCTTGACAGACTTTGGCAGGACGGCAAGCCCGTTGACTTAACAGGAATAGTAGATTAATTCTCTTGGAGGGTTTTAAATATGAAGTATAATCACAAATCAGTAGAGCCCAAGTGGCAGGAAATCTGGGAAGAAAAGGGCGTCTTTCACGCTGATGAAAAGAGCGATAAGGAAAAGTTTTACGCTCTTATTGAATTTCCTTATCCTTCGGGTCAGGGCTTGCATGTTGGACATCCGCGCCCGTATACCGCGCTCGATACCGTTGCGAGAAAGCGCAGACTTCAGGGTTATAATGTGCTTTATCCCATCGGCTGGGACGCGTTCGGTCTGCCTACCGAAAACTACGCTATCAAAAACCACATTCACCCCGAGATCGTAACAAAAAATAACATTGCCCGCTTCAAAAAGCAGATCCAGTCGCTCGGTATCTCGTTTGACTGGAGCCGTGAGGTCAATACTACCGATCCCAACTATTACAAGTGGACGCAGTGGATCTTCATTCAGCTCTTTAAGCATAACCTTGCGTATAAAAAAGAGATGAACGTAAACTGGTGTACCTCCTGCAAATGCGTGCTCGCTAATGAGGAAGTCGTAAACGGCGTGTGCGAACGCTGCGGAGCCGAGGTAGTTCACAAGGTTAAATCTCAGTGGATGCTCAAAATCACAGAATATGCCGACAGACTTATCAACGACCTCGATCTTGTCAATTATCCCGATAGGGTAAAGGCTCAGCAAAAGAACTGGATCGGCAGAAGCACCGGCGCCGAGGTTGATTTTACAACGACCACAGGCGATACACTCACGATCTATACAACCCGTGCCGATACACTCTACGGCGCGACATATATGGTAATCTCTCCGGAGCATCCGCTTATTGAGAAATGGGCAGATAAGCTCAATAATATGGATGAGATCAAAGCTTATCAGGCTGCCGCCGCGCGCAAATCAGACTTTGAGCGTACAGAGGTAGCAAAGGATAAGACAGGCGTTATGCTTGACGGCGTCAGGGCGATCAACCCCGTTAATAACACAGAGATCCCGATCTTTATTTCCGATTATGTACTTGTATCATATGGTACAGGCGCTATTATGGCGGTTCCGG
>JBGULZ010000243.1:0-5466 GCA_045116595.1 Ruminococcus sp.
AACACCTATATCATACACCTATTCTGACACGATGTCAATATATAATCCAAAAAAAGTTTTTCGCCCTGCACTTTTTTGTTGTGACTATTGAATTATATCAGCACCTTCGGTATAATAAAAAAGAGGTGGTAATATGAAAAAGCACATATTTTCGGGGTTCGGCAAATCTCAGCGGTTTGAGACCGCTTTATTTGATCCCGAAACTCATTACGCTGTGATACGCAGTTCTATCTGTACGGGCGAAAAGGTCGCTGGGTTTAAGGACAAAAAAGACGGAAGTTTTAAAGAGGTAATGCTTATCCGATCAAAAAAGGATGAGCAGGAATTCAAACGGACATATAATGTTACAGAGATAAAAACAGAGTATTGAGGTGTAATATGGCTTCTTCAAAAGAGTATCTTGAATTTGTATTGGAACAGCTCTCCGGGCTCGATGACATCACGCACAGGGCGATGATGGGCGAGTACATAATCTATTATCAGGGCAAGGTCATCGGCGGTATATATGATGACCGCTTCCTTGTAAAGCCCACAAAATCCGCAAAGGAGCTTATGCCCGACGCGCCTTTTGAGCTGCCGTATGAGGGCGCAAAGGAGATGCTGCTTGTTGAGGATATCGACAACAAAGAGTTTTTGATCGAGCTTTTAGGCGCTATGCTCCCCGAGCTCCCCGCGCCTAAGAAAAAGAAAAAGTGATCAATAGCGAGGGTACTATGCTGTTTTCAAAGGAACAAATCACGGACTTTACAAAAATCGAACTCACAATGAACGGGATGAGAGGCTCCGAGATCTATGAGCTGATTTGTGAGGGGGAGAGCGCAAGGGTTACTTTGTACGAACTGCGCTATAATAAGGACGGCGACAGGCGCGTCCCTTTAGGAAGCGCTAAGGCCGTCACGGCTGATATTATAAACCTCCTAAACGAATGTAAAATAATAAAATGGGATAAATTCAGCGGCGCGAATCCGCGCGGCGTAAGGGACGGTTGGCAGTTTACTTTCACGGCGGAGGTGAACGGCGGCAGAAGGCTTTACGCGACCGGTTCAAATAATTTCCCGAAGCATTTCCGCGATTTTACGAACGCGCTGAATGATATGATAAGAGATCAAGAGGATAAAAAATGAGCATATTTATTAACGGCGACGATTTTGGAATGAACAAAAGCTGCACGCTCGCGATTGCCGAGGCTATCGAAAAAGGGCTGATAGACGGCACGACGATGATGGCGAACGGCGAGTGTTTTGAGGAGGCGGTAGCTATTTCGTTGAGCCGCGGCTTTTCAGGCAAAATCGGCGTTCACCTTAACCTGACAGAGGGAGCGCCTCTGACTGAGGAGATAAAAACCGTTAAGGCGTTTGTCGCTGACGGACGGTTTAATAAAGAGTACCTTAAAAAACCACGTCCGCTGACCGAGCGCGAGCAAGCGGCGGTTTGTTCTGAGCTTGCGGCACAGATAAATAGAATAAGGCAGGCGGGGATAAATGTCGTCCGCGCGGATTCTCACCACTACATCCATACCTTTGCCCACATAGCTCCGCTCGTTGCAAAGGTTTGCAAAGAGAACGGAATAAAAAGGATCAGGATAAACCGCACCTTTGATACGCCCGACCGCCCGGTGATAACCGACGGCAGGATAGAAAACTCATTCTGGCGCGCTCAGGGCTTTGAAACGACCGCGCGTTTCGGCAGGATGTCGGATATCACGCCCGGAAATATCCCTGCCGATACCGAGATAATGGTCCATCCCGATCACGACAAAAACGGCGTGCTGATCGACAGAACCGGAACAGCGCACGGCTGTCCGGCAGGCGCACAGCTCAAAAGGATAAAATAAAGCAGGAGTTTACCAAATCGGTAAGCTCCGTTTTGTTATCGTTATCGTATTTTTCTTATTGCAGTATTTGAAAACTTGTAGTATAATAAGTAAAATATATTTTAGTTGTTTAATTCAACCAACAGAGGTGTGAAATGAATCAACCGGTCAAACAAAAAAAACAAAAGCATATGTCCACTTTCCGGATAATTATTATCAGCTTCTTTTGTTTGATAATGGCAGGGACCCTGCTGCTGATGCTGCCGATAGCCTCGCGTGACAGCAGAGTGACTCCTTTTTCGGATTGTATGTTTACCGCGGTTTCGGCAACCTGCGTTACCGGACTTGTCGTCAGAGATACGGCGACCCACTGGTCATTTTTCGGTCAGGCGGTAATACTGTCGCTTATTCAGGTCGGCGGTATGGGCGTTGTCACTATCGGACTTTTGATAATGAGGATATCCGGCAGAAAGATCGGGCTCAAACAAAGAAGTGCGATGCAGGATTCGATCAACGCCCCGCGAGTTTCTGGAATGGTCAAAATCACAGGATTGATCTTAAAAATAACGCTTATTATTGAGCTGTCGGGCGCGGCGCTGCTCGCTCCCGTGTTTTGCAAAGATTTTGGCATCCTAAAGGGCTTGTGGTATTCGCTGTTCCATTCGATCTCCGCATTTTGTAACGCGGGATTTGACCTTATGGGGATCAGGGGACAGTTTTCCTCGCTTACGTCCTATGGCAGCAATATATACGTAAATATAATAATTATGCTGCTTATCATAACGGGCGGTATAGGATTCCTTGTTTGGGGCGATATCGCGACCTTCAAGTTCAGGATAAAGCGGTATTCGCTTCAAGCCAAAGTGGTATTGATAACAAGCTTTTTGCTTATCTTCATTCCCGCGCTTTACTTTTTCTTCGGAGAATACAGCAACCTCGGTATGAGCGAGAGGGTAATAAGCTCTCTGTTCCAGTCCGTCACCACAAGGACTGCGGGATTTAATACGCAGGATCTTTCGACGATGAATCAGTCGGGCACAACGATAATGATCTTTCTTATGCTGATCGGCGGATCACCCGGATCCACCGCGGGCGGTATGAAAACAACGACAATAGCCGTGCTGTTTATGTCCGCCGTCACAGTTTTCGGAAGGAGAAACGACGTTCAGTGCCTCAAAAGAAGGGTGTCTGACGAGACGGTCCGCACCGCGGGCGCGATTTTGTTTATGTACCTTTTCCTGTTTATTACAACGGGAATAATCATAAGCAGGGTAGAAGGTATCTCCTTGCTGAAATGTTTTTTTGAAACAAGCTCGGCGATCGGTACGGTCGGCTTGACGCTCGGTATTACCGTAAAGCTGTCGCTTATTTCGCGAATACTTTTGATGATACTAATGTTCTTCGGCAGGGTCGGCGGACTGACGCTGATCTATGCCGCGGTACCGTCGGCGGAAAGCCTTAACTCGCGTATGCCGCTCGGAAAAATATCAGTCGGATAAGGAGAATAAATATGAAAACAGTATTGGTTATTGGTTTGGGACAGTTCGGCAGCCGTATTGCCAAACGTATGGAAGAACTCAACTGCGAGGTAATGGCGGTCGATGTCGTTGAGGAGCGCGTAAATGAGGTGTTGCCCTATGTCACCTATGCTCAAATCGGCGACAGCACAAACGCCGAGTTCCTGCGTTCGCTCGGAATAGACAACTACGACGTCTGCATTGTAGCCCTCGGCGCGCAGTTCCAGTCATCGCTTGAGACGACCTCGCTGCTCAAAGAGCTCGGCGCCAAAAAGGTCATTTCCCGCGCTACAAATGATGTTCATATGAAGTTTTTGCTCAGGAACGGCGCGGACGAGGTAGTATATCCCGAAATGCAGATGGCGCAGCGTATCGCTACAAAATACGCGTCGGACAATATCCTCGATTTCATAGAGATCGACGATGAAAACTCGATCTATGAGATCAAGGTGCCAAAGGATTGGTGCGGCAAGACGCTTATGCAGCTCGATGTACGCAAAAAATACAAAATCAACGTTCTCACGTTGAAGCGCGGCGGGGAAGTTTTTGTTCCCGCAGCCGATTCAATAATCGAAAGCGAAGATATCGCGCTGGTTACCGCAAAGGAATCCGATATTCAAAGGGTCCTCAAAATATAATAATGAAAAATCATCCCCAAAGGAAAGCTCCTTTGGGGATGTTTGTAATAATACGGTTTTATATCATAAACATACGAATGTGACGATATAATGATATTTTTCCGGCGCGGTGAACCCGGGATCTTGGAAGATGTATTTTCCGCTGACGCCTTGCTCGTTCAAAACCATATCAAAATGCGCCAGCGCAATGCCGATGTCGACCTTTTGAACATCACCGAGAGGGCTGTCCTTCATGGTTTTCGCCTCATAAAAATGGACTTTGTCGCCGCATACTACCGCCCTCCACGGCTGACCGTTGGCGGCAGAGGGAGCGAATCGAACCAAATCAAGCGCTTCGGCAAAATCGCCCGCGTCATCCTTGCACAGCTCCTGCTCAAAGCTTTCGCGGAAAAACAGCTTTTCAAACGGTTTGCGATCATCCGCCTTGAGCCCCTTGCGCATAAGCGTTTCGCGGACAGACTTCTTTTTGGCGGGATACCCTACGGGGCTAGCAACGGGCATGACCTCGTTTTCTTTAATTTCCATTGCTCTTTCAAAAGCGGAACGGTTCAAGGACGCAGCCAGCATTACCGTGCCGATACCGCGCGAACGGGCATAAAGACACGCTTTTTCAAAGCAATAGCCGAATGCGATCTCAAAGTTTGGGACTCTTTCCGCCTTTGCGGCGAGATACTCTTTTCCTCCCACGATAACAGGGCTTGACAATCCATGCTCCTTGGCGTTGAGCAATCTGAAAGTCACCGGAACACCAAACGGATTTTCAAGCCCGGAAACATAGTCGTTCAAATCACGGCGGTCAGCTTCGCTGAGCGGATCTCCGTCAAAGGTTCTGACGCTTTTTCTGCTGAGTATCAGTTCTTTTGCGGTTTTAGTCATTTAATATCCCTCCAAATAACAAAAATAGCTGTTTATCGGAAGTCTTAGCAAACAGCTATTTTTTATTGAAATTACTTTTTATTTTGACATAGAAACGGCGAAATCACGCGCCTTTTGATAGTCCCCTTCCGAGGGCAGATTTTTGTTGATAAATATCCACGAAGCGGCGCAGTGGAATTCCTTTTCGTTCAGCTGTATCTGTAAAGCGTCACATTCTTTTTTGACCATACTCCAAGTGGATTTGCCGGAGCACGAGGTGCTGAAATTGACTACCTCGCCGATTTTGTCTTTATTGCGGGCGAGGAAGCTTTTTACCTCGCTGTCGATATTGGCGGCGTACATAGCGTTAACAAGGAACAAACGGTCAACGTTTTCCGTAAGATCAGATGTAACGGTCAGCGCCTTTTCATTTGTTGCCTGAGAGATCTGGTTGGCAAGCTTTTCGGTATTGCCCTTTTTGGATTTTGTAAAGTAACGGATCGCGATTATCATATTAAGCCTCCTGTATTTTTGATTTCAATTCAATTATATCGCGCGCGATATAATTTGTCAATAGTTTTTTAACGATTTTATATCCAAAAAATAAATCAAAATTTTCCGTTTGTGTCATAGTATTGTTATA
>JBGULZ010000244.1:0-4768 GCA_045116595.1 Ruminococcus sp.
AATCATGGATAAGCTTTTACAGCTTTTAAGCACAAATTCAAAGTTTTCGACCGCCGAGATCTCGGCGATGCTCGGAGAGCCCGAGGATTACATCAAGGCTCAGATCAAGGAGTACGAGAGTCAGGGTATAATCAAGGGCTATCAGGCGGTAGTCAACTGGGAAGAGGTAGAGGACAGCTATGTCGAGGCTCTTATCGAGCTAAAGGTTACTCCCAAAAAGGAGACCGGCTTTGACGATATGGCGCAGATGTGTATGGCATTTGAGGAGGTCGATTCCGTCTACCTTATGGCGGGAGTTTATGACTTCGCGCTCATCGTAAAGGGCGAGACGATGCAGGATATCGCGATGTTTGTCGCAAAAAAGCTCTCTACGGTCGACGGCGTGCTTTCCACCGGCACCCACTTTATTATGCGCAGGTACAAGGACAGAGGAATGAATTTGTTTGGAGCCGATAACCGGGCAGATGAGAGGAGCCTTATTCTGTGATTGACTATAATAAATATTTGAACCGTAGTATCCGGTCGGTCAGCCCGTCGGGAATACGAAAGTTTTTTGATATCGCCAACGAGATGGACGACGTCATATCGCTGAGCATCGGCGAGCCGGATTTCCAGACTCCGTGGCATATCCGCGACGAGGGCATCCACAGCCTTATCAAGGGCAAAACGTGGTATTCGCCGAACAGGGGCTTTGCAGAGCTGTTAAATGAGATAACGCGCTATTATGAGCGCAGGTTCGGTCTTACATATTCGCCCACCGACCAGACGCTTGTTACCGTAGGCGGTTCCGAGGCTATCGACCTCGCGTTCAGAACGCTTACAGAAAGCGGCGACGAGGTGATAATCCCTCAGCCGTCCTTTGTCTGCTATGAGCCCCTGGCGGTGATGGCGGGCGGCAAGCCGGTGATAATCAATACAAAAAACGAAGATAATTTCAGGCTCAAAGCCGACGACCTTCGCGCGGCGATCACGCCCAAAACAAAGCTTTTGGTGCTGCCGTTCCCCAATAACCCCACGGGCGCTATTATGGAGAGGCACGACCTTGAGGAGATCGCGAAGGTGGTTATCGAAAACGACCTTATCGTGCTCTCGGACGAGATATATTCCGAGCTGACCTACGGCGGCAGGAACCACGTTTCGATCGCGTCGATCGACGGAATGTACGAGCGCACTGTTGTAATCAACGGATTTTCAAAGTCCTACGCCATGACGGGCTGGAGGCTCGGCTACGCGCTCGGACCTTCTCAGATAATCGACCAGATGACAAAGCTCCACCAGTACGGGATAATGTCGTCGCCCACGACTGCCCAGTACGCGGCGGTAGAAGCGCTCAGAAACGGCGACCGTGACGTGAAAAGAATGCGTGACGAGTACGATATGCGCCGCAGACTTGTTGTTGACGGCTTCAACGATATGGGGCTTTCGTGCTTTGAACCGCTCGGCGCGTTTTATGTGTTCCCGTGCATAAAGTCAACGGGGCTCAGCTCAGAGGAGTTCTGCACAAGGCTTATTATGGAAAAACACGTCGCGGTAGTACCCGGCACCGCGTTCGGCAAATGCGGCGACGGATTTGTCAGGGTCTCATACTCATATTCGCTCAAGCATCTTAAAATCGCGCTTGAGCGTATCAGAGAATTTGTAAAGGAGCTAAAGAATGAAAACAACGGTTAAGGCTCCCGCCAAGATCAACTTAACGCTCGAGGTGCTCTCAAAGCGCCCCGACGGATATCACGAGCTTTCTACGATAATGCAGGCGGTTTCCCTCTACGACACCGTCACTCTGACCGATAACGACAGCGGAAAGATAACGCTTTCCTGCAACTACGAGGGCGTGCCCTGCGATGAAAACAATATCTGCTACAAGGCGGCGGAGCGGTTCTTTGAATACACAAAGTGCGAGAACAAGGGCTTACATATAGACATCGACAAAACTATCCCGACCCAGGCGGGTCTCGCGGGCGGAAGCAGCGACGGAGCGGCTGTGATTTTGGGGCTCAATCTTATGTTTGACACTATGCTCCAAGCCGCGGAGCTGAATATGCTCGGCGAGCAGATAGGCGCGGACGTTCCGTTTTGCATAGCCGGCGGCACAAAGCTGTGCACGGGTATCGGCGCTACTATGAAAAAGCTGCCCGCTCTCAACTGCTCGGATATAGTAATCTGCAAGCCGCAGACGGTCAGCGTCTCGACCGCAGAGGCGTACAAAAAGGTAGACGCGCTAAAGCCGCACGCTTCCTATACCGACGAGATGATCAAGGCGCTTTACAGCCACGATATGTTTATGATATCGACCACGATATTCAACGACTTTGAGCTTGCTTTGCAGATCCCCGAGGTCAACGAGATAAAGAGCATAATGCTCAAAAACAAGGCTCGCGGCGCGGGTATGAGCGGCTCGGGCTCCGCTGTATTTGCTATATTCACATCTTCAAGAAAAGCAAAGGCGTGCTATGACGCGCTAAAGGAGCAATATCCCGAGACGTTTTTATGCAAGCCGATCAAAACAGGCTGCGAGGTAGAGTAACCACTGAATAAGAAGTAGAGTAAGCACTGAATAAAAAAACAAAACCTGTCCATACCTTTATTTGAAAGGACAGGTTTTTGTTTATGAAGTTATTTGTAAAATCCGCGTGCATAGCGTTTGTGCTCGTTGTTATCTACTCCTTGATACCGTTTCAGGCTCAGTGCGGCAATATCTCAAATGATGTTTTTCGCCTTCATATCCTCGCGAACTCCGACAGCGAATACGACCAAAGCGTTAAGCTTAAAGTCCGCGACAGGGTGCTCGAATACTCAAAGAGCCTGTTTGAGTCAGCAAGCTCAAAGGAAGAGGCGGAAAGCCTGATATCGCAAAACCTCGATAACATAACGCGGGTCGCAGAAAATGAATTAAAATACCTCGGATGTAATCAAAATGTAAAAGCCGAGATCAAAAAAATGTACTTTACCACCCGTTACTACGACTCCTACACCTTGCCGTCGGGAATGTACGACGCTTTAAGGATAACCATAGGCAGCGGCAAGGGTCACAACTGGTGGTGCGTGATGTACCCGTCGATCTGTATCAGCGCCGCGTCCGAGCAGGACGAAAAGGCAAAGCAGGCGCTTGACGACGGCGAGTACGATATAATAAAAAACGAAAAATACAGTTACAAATTCAAGGTCGTCGAGCTTTTTGAAATGATGAAAACAATTTTTGAAAAATAAAAAAGTTATATATTTTTTCGTAGGGGCGGACCCGTGTGTCCGCCCGCTAACAGTCTAACGTTTGTTAAAAACGGGCGGACACATGGGTCCGCCCCTACAAATGAATTTATGGAGGATAAAATGCTTCAATTTATTTTGGGCAGAAGCGGTTTTGGAAAAACCTCTTTTATCTACAACAAAATAATGGATATGGTCCGGTCGGGCGGGCAAAAGATAATTATGCTCGTGCCTGATCAAAGCACGTTTGAGACCGAAAAATCCCTATTTGAGCTGCTCGGCGCAAAGGATTCCAAGAGCGTAAGCGTTTTCGGCTTTCTCAGCCTTTGCAGAAGTGTCTATGAGCAGACCGCGAATCACCCCAAAAATGTGATAGACGACGGCACAAGGGCTGTTATTATGAGCCTCACGCTCGAACAGCTCGCGGGCAAGCTCACGCTTTTGAGCGAAGAAAAGAACAATGGTATCTCAGATCTTATGATCTCCACCCTAAAGGAGTGCAAAAAGAGCTCAGTCACCCCGGATATGCTCCGCGCTGCCGCCGAAAATATCGACGACAACACCGTAAAGACAAAGCTCAACGAGACCGCGCTGGTTTTCGACAGCTTTGACGCTATCGTGTCGCCGAGCTATATCGACCCGCTCGATGACCTCGATAGGGTGTATAATATTCTTTTAGAGAATAATAATCTGTTCAGCGGATACACGCTTTTCGCGGATTCCTTCAGCGGCTTCACCGCACAGCAGCTAAAGCTCATAAGGCTCCTTATGAACCGCTGCGACAACACATATATAGCGCTCACGCTCGACCCCGAAAACCCTCAGAACGAGGATGTTTTCGCGACCTGTAACGAGACCTACAAAAAGCTCAAGGCGATCGCGAACAAGGATTTTATAAATATAGCCGCGCCGGTCAAGCTGACCGAGTGCACGCGCTTTAATAATGATGAGCTTAAAACGCTCGAAGCGTTCGCGTTTCGCAACCGCAAGCCCGATACACCGTTTGACTCTCAGCCGCAAAACGTCACGGTCTACAAGGCTTCAGATCAAAGCGACGAATGCGAGTACATAGCAAGGCAGATAAAGCACCTTATCATCGACGAAGGGTACTTGTATTCCGATATCTCGGTCATCTGCCACGAGACCGACAACTACAACGGGATTTTGGACGTGATATTTGAAAAGTATGAGATACCGTACTTTATGGATGTGCGCAAGGACGCCGACGTCAAGCCCGTAATCAGGCTTGTTAATTCGATCTTCCGTATGATCCTCGACAATTTTGAGCGCGAGGATATTTTGTCGCTCCTAAAAACAGGGTTGACGAATAATTCTCAAGAAGAAATATGCGAATTTGAAAACTACGTTTATATCTGGAACATCAACAATTCCGCGTTCAAAAAGCCGTTTGAGAACAATCCGAGCGGATTTTCGGAGAAATTCACATCCTCAGACAAGCTTGCGTTGGCGGCTGCCGAGGGAGTAAGGCGCTCGGTAATCGAGCCCGTAACCAAATTCAAAAATGACATCAAGGACAAAACAGGGCTCGAGATATCGACCCTGC
>JBGULZ010000245.1:0-3368 GCA_045116595.1 Ruminococcus sp.
CACTGGCGGTATGGGTACTGTCAGCCCCAACCCGTATTATACCGACGAGATAGCCGACGAGTGTATGCGCACGATTTTCAAACCCACGATCGAGGCAATGAACAAAGAGGGAAGACCTTTCAAGGGCTGCCTGTACTTCGGACTTATGATAACCCCCAACGGCCCCAAGGTCATCGAGTACAACGCGCGCTTCGGCGATCCCGAGGCTCAGGTCGTACTTCCCAGGCTTAAAACCGATTTAGTCGATATCTGCGAGGCTGTTATTGACGAAAAGCTCTCCGATCTCGATATCGAATGGTACGACGGCGCCGCAGCCTGCGTAGTAATGGCGAGCGGCGGATATCCCGTAGCGTACAAAAAGGGAATAGAGATGTTCGGTATGGACGATAACGGCGGGGTAGAAGGCGCTATCGTTTACCACGCGGGTACAAAATACGAAAACGGCAAGTTCTACACCAACGGTGGACGCGTGCTCGGTGTAACGGCAACAGCCGACACCCTTGACGAAGCTCTTGATAAAGCATATAACGCCGTATCAAAAATCAGTTTTGAAGGTATGCACTTCAGAAAAGATATTGGCAGAACAAAATAAGCAGCATAACCAATTACCAATAAAAACAGACCGACTTAATCTCCAAAGGAGTAATTAAGTCGGTCATTTATTTTTCGGTCAACCGGCATTTTTGATTTGCAGCCTGAGTTTATCCGAAATCATTGCGATAAATTCGCTGTTAGTCGGTTTACCTCTGTCGTTGTGGATAGTATAGCCGAAGTATGAGTTTAATACGTCAACGTCGCCTCTGTCCCAGGCGACCTCTATCGCGTGGCGTATAGCGCGCTCAACGCGCGAGGACGTAGTCTGATACTTCTTGGCTACAGAGGGGTAGAGCTGTTTTGTCACCGCGTTTATGATCTCAGGCTTTTCAACCGACATCATAATAGAATCTCTGAGGTAGTGATAACCCTTGATGTGCGCGGGTACTCCGATCTCGTGAAGTATCTGAGTTACCTTTAGCTCAATGCCGAACGCGTCGATTTTCAGCGGAGTAAGCGGTTTATCGTTCCCGTTTTTCAAAAGGACCGATATATTCTCGCAAAGCTGCTCAATATCATACGGTTTCAGCATAAAGTAATCCGCGCCGCTGTTCATTATCTCGCGTTCAAGCACCGTGCTGTGGAATGATGAGAATACAATAAACAAAGGCTTTTTGATTTTCTCCTTTTTAATGACCCTCATAACTCCTATGGCGTCAAGGCGAGTCATAAAAGCGTCCATAAATACAACGTCGGGTTCCTCGCTTTTGATTCGCGAGCAAAGCTCTTCTCCGTCCTTTACACAAAAGGCTGTACAAATATTAAAATCCTGAAATATTTGCAGACTTTCCTGTGAAAACTCAACGGCTTCTTCGGTAATAATAAGCTTAAAACTATTGTCCATTTTGCAATCTCCTATCAAATTTTTTGTTACGAGTTGATTTTACCACAAAATGGTAACATTGGCAATAGTTTCCAATTAATTTTTTTGAAAAAAGTTGAAATTTTTTAACTTTTCATTTTTCGACAAACAGCATATCACAATATATTGTTTTATCGCTCATAATTCGACACCATATATTGTGCCGCTGCTCCGTAACCCTCGGTCGTATTGTTTACAAAAACATGAGTGACCGCGCCGACAAGCTTTCCGTTTTGGACTATCGGGCTACCGCTCATACCCTGAACGATACCTCCGCACTCGTCAAGAAGCGACTCGTCTGTTATTTTGATTACAAAGTTTTCATTGCTGTTTTCGTTATGGTTGCATATTTTTGTGATTTCAATATCATAACAGCCTGCGCTTTCGCCGTCGATAGTCGTGTACATTTGAGCATCGCCTTTTTTTATTTCAGAAAAATCGGCTATTTCAATTGTCGGATTGTCGCTGAACATCTCGGTCTCAGCGTTTCCGTATACTCCCAGGGGAGTGTTTTCGGTAAGATCTCCGATGGTCTCGTCGCTGAAATAACCGTTAAGGCTGCCGGCGTTACCGTCAACGCTTTTCGTGACCGAGCTGATATTTGCTTTTACGATCTCAGCCGATCCGAGCGGCAGAAGTGTGTTTGTGTCATTATCACATATCCCGTGACCGAGTGCGGCAAAGTAGTTTTTGTTTTCATCATAAAAGCTTATCGTTCCTATCCCGGCGCAGCTGTCCTTTACCCAAGCGCCTAAAAGATACATTCCCATTGCGTTTTTTGACGGAGTTACCGTAATGCTTTTATTCTCGCCGTTTCTCTCGATCAAAAAATCTATCGGTTCGCCTGAGCTGTTTACCGTAGCGTTTTGCAGCTCCTCATTTGTATTAACGGGAGTTTTATTAACTTCCTTTATTATATCGTTTTCTTTAAGTCCGCCGTCCTTAGCCGGGCAGACATACTTTTCTCCGTCATAAAACTCCTCGAGCTCAACTACGATAAGTCCGTCATTATAGAATCTTACGCCGAACGGCTGACCTCCCAAGCGAACCGTCTTGCTTTCGGCAAAAGCGGTGTTGTTGCTTGTTGAAGCGCTTATCAGCAGCAGGGCGCAGATGGCAACTGTCAGTAAATTTACAAATCTTTTCAAAAAATCACCTTCTTTCCGTTGCCTTTCTTAGCTTTTGCATTTATAATATAAGATAAAGGTACATAAGAAATATTAAAAATATTCTTGGAATCACGATCGCTTTATTTGCGATAAACGCGATGATTTTTCAAAAATTTTTCTAAAATTATTAAATTTTCATTTTCGGAGAATAATATGGAAAATAAAAACCTAAACGGATTAACAACTCAAGAGGTTGATCAAAGGATAAGCGAGGGAAAGATAAATACCGTCTCGACCCTTAAAACAAAATCGTACAAAAGGATTTTTTACGATAATATCTGCACGCTCTTCAATTTAGTGAACGTGATCCTTTTTGTTATGATGCTGTTTGTCGGCTCGTACAAAAATATGCTCTTTATCGGCGTAGTGTTCTTCAATACCGCGATCGGTATAATTCAGGAGATACGCTCAAAAATCAGCGTAGACAAGCTCACAATCCTCACCGAGAGCAAGGTCAATGTTATCCGCAACGGCGAACAGATAGAGATAAATAAGGACGAGCTTGTGCTTGACGATATAATCATTCTTTCCCGCGGCAGTCAGATCCCCGCTGACTGTGTTTTGGTAAGCGGAGATTGTAAGGTCAACGAAAGCCTGCTCACAGGTGAGTCAAATCTTATCGAAAAGAAGCCCGATGACGAGCTTTTGTCCGGAAGCTTTGTATCCGGCGGCAAATGTTACGCGCGCGTTAACCGCGTAGGAGCCGATAGCTACGCCGCTAAGATCAACAACGAAGCTAAGTA
>JBGULZ010000246.1:0-6821 GCA_045116595.1 Ruminococcus sp.
TCTCATGGCTCATATTGGACAGGAAGGCTGTCTTAGCCTTGCTGGCGCTCTCGGCTGTATTCAGCGCATCCTTCATAACCTCACGGCTTTCGGCCAGCTCCTGCTTCTGCGCCTTCTCTCGCTGCAGAGTTCTTTCTAATTCTTTGCGGTATTCTGACTTTTCATCCTCAACGACAAAGCTGTGCAGCAGACTTGTTCCGAACATATACCCTATCGTATGACACGGCCACAGCGGGAATTCTATCTGTAAAATTATCAGCGCGAGCATAGCTATACCGAACAGACCGATGGTCAGATTCCTGCGTGTGACTTTTCCCTCTGACTTTGCCGTGATGTAAAGCGTATAAACCGACGTCATAAAGAATATCAATATCTGGAGATAAAGCGTAACATACCGCAGGGTTCCTGTTTGATAACTGCCGTTTTCATCAAACCAGAATACTACGGGATAAAAGATATTGATGGTAAGCGCGACGATATCATACGCAAAAAGTATCCGTCCGCTAAGGCGCAGTATGGTTCCGAACGCGTTATGGGTTTCAAGATAGGCGGTAACATACATCGTCCAAAAAAGCAGCGAGACCGCCATTGCGATAAAATACAATATAGTTTCAACATACAGAGCGTCAATAGGGCGCAGGTTATCCAAAACGCCCCACAAGCCGTCTGTAATATAGAAAACCAAAACAGAAAGCAGAAATAGCCGGTACAGCCGCTGGGTTTTTGAAAAGGTCACTCCTTTTGCCGGCCAAAAAGCATCACGGTTTGTGATTATCAGAATAATAGCTGCCAATAGCCCGATGATTGAATATGTCATAGTTCATACTCCTGTTTTTTCTCGGAATCGTTCATCGAATTTTGCCATTGATATTTGCTAAATTTGCCGCTGAGAACCGATCGGGGTTCGACTCACGTTATCCTAATACTATTAAATCATATCCGTATTGTTTTTGCAACAGATTTATTAAAAATAATCATCAAAAATCGCTTGTTTTGGGCGTTTTTATACCAATAGTCGCTTGATTTAAAAACAAAAACCGCGCATTGTGTATTTAAACCGCAGCGAAGATGTTAATCTTTTGATTACGCGCCGACAATGGCTCGAAATAAAGCGATGAGCGCCCTTATAAATAAGAAATCGCAACTTGCTATTGCAATTTGCGTTTTAAAAATTTTTAAGAATTTTTTAACTTTTATTTCTCAAACCGATATGTTATAATAAAATAACACTATGACAAAGGTGATTATTATGAAAACAAGAATAAACAATATTCTCGGCGGCAAGGGTCTGACGGCAGTCATAGCAGGCTTTGTTGTTTTGTCGCTCGTTTTTATAGTGGTGCAGTGCATACCGTATATTGAGGCCGATTTTACCAACGACAAAATGAACGTCATACTCGACGGAGAGTATTCTCTTGATGACGGCGAGTGGAAGCCGATCGACTCAAAACAGAGCATCAACGAATATTTTCATAATATAAAGATACGCGGAAAGGTCAACGAGCTTATTCCCGCTTTTGAAAACCTCGTCTTTTCAACGAGGGACGTCTGGTACACGCTGCGCTCGAGTGACGGAACATTTGAATTGAGCAACCGCCGTACTCCGCCCGACATTCCCGAGGAGAACTACGGTCCGAGTGACAGAATGACTTCTACACCCGGTTATCAGGTCGATCAACTTGCGACTTCATCATTTCCCGCAACGGTCCTCAGCAGAGAACAGGATATGATCCTCGAGGTCGAGTACCCGTACAGTGTCGCGACGCTCAGCTTTTCCGAATGCTTCAGCGCAAACGTCACCTTCTTCGGAGGGGTTTTCAACCATATGTTTTTCAAATCTCTCCCGAGCGCAATGCTCTTTGTGCTTGTCTGCTTTTTCGGATTGTTTTTCTTTCCCATTTCAAGCTTCATCCTCGGCAAAGTCAACTACAGATATCTCTGCTTCGGTATGATGTGCTTCTTTTGGGGACTCTATATGATAATGCAGACGCTCCGGGAATTTATGAATCTGTGGATCCTCGACCCTACGGTTTGCTTGCTGGCGGTGAAGCTGACGGGATATCTGTTTATCACCTCGATTTTCCTGTATCTGAAATCAAATATGATAAAACCGATCACAAGGTCGATCGCCAATGTTACGATCCTTGTGTTCTTTGCAACGGTAGCTGCGGCTGCTTTGCTTCACCTTACAAACACCGCCGATATGACGGCTACCTCGCCCAATATGTTCATCATATTAGCGGTATGTACCGCGGTGATGATAACGTTGCTGTCGATCGAAACGCGCGGAAATCGCAAGGCGCTGATTTTCCTGTTGTCTTGGAGTCCGCTTGCTGTCTCGCTTGTGCTTGACATTATCGACCAGTACACTCATCTTGCGGGTTCTTTCTTCTTCAACTACGGCTTGGCTATAACGATGGCGTATCAGATTGTGCGGCTGATCGGCGATCTGCGGCTCCAATATAAAGAAGCGATCCGGCATCAACAGATGCAGAAGGAGCTTTATGAGGCAAAGGTCAGCGTAATGGTCAGCCAGATACGTCCGCACTTTATCTACAACGCGCTGACGTCGATAGCTATGATGTGCGAGATCGACCCGGGAACGGCTCAGGAGGCGACCGTCACCTTCGCGGATTATCTGCGAGGAAATATGGATTCGCTCCGTCAGACAAATCCCGTTCCGTTTTCAACGGAGCTCGATCATTTAAAAAAGTATTTATATATTGAAAAAATGCGGTTCGCCGATTTGCTGAACATTGAATATGATATACGGACCGTAGACTTTCAGCTGCCGCTGCTGAGCATCCAGCCCTTGGTGGAAAACGCCGTAAAACACGGCGTCGGGATGAAAGAGGACGGCGGGACCGTTACCATAGCGACCAAAGAAACCGATACCGCCTTTGAAGTCATCGTTACGGACGACGGCGTAGGCTTTGATCCCGACGCGCCGAAGCCGAACGACGGAAAGACTCATATCGGAATGGAAAACACCAAAAAACGCCTGCGCGATATGTGCGGCGCGTATGTCGAGATCACAAGCGCGGTCGGTGAAGGAACAACCGCAAGGGTAATCTTGCCCAAGGAGGGACAGCCATGAGAATAATGTGTGTTGACGACGAGCCCCTGGCTCTGCAAATGCTTGAATCATCCGTCAAAAAAGCCAAGCCCGACGCGGAGGTTTCCGCTTTCCGCAAGCCGCGCGAGCTGCTGGAAGCGGCAAAGCAAAACGGCTGTGACACAGCGTTTCTCGATATCCATATGCGCGGGATGAACGGCGTAGAGCTCGCCAAGGAGCTAAAGGCGGTCAACCCGAAAATGAATATCATTTTTGTGACCGGCTTTTCGGATTACACGGGCGACGCCATGAGCCTGCACGCCTCGGGGTATATTATGAAGCCCGTCAACAAGGAAAAGGTCGAACGGGAGCTTGCGGATCTGCGCTTTCCGATCACGCCGAAAAGCAACGCGCTTTTGCGCGTGCAGTGTTTCGGCAACTTTGATGTTTTCACGCCCGACGGCGCTCACGTCCGCTTTGAGCGCAGCAAGGCTAAGGAGGTATTTGCCTACCTTGTCCATAAGCAGGGCAGCTCATGCACCACGCGGGAGATCTTCGCCGCGATCTTTGAGGACGAGCCCTATGAAAAGAAGCTGCAAAACCTGCTGCAAACCTATATCTACGCTATGATAAAAAGCCTCAAGGCGGTCGGAGCGGAAGCGGCTGTGGTGCGCAGCTATAACGCCCTCGCGGTAAATCCCGAGGTGCTCGACTGCGACTACTACCGCTTTAAGGAGCTTGACGCAGGCGCGGTCAACGCGTACCAAAACGAATATATGAGCCAGTATTATTGGGCTGATTTTTTGTATGACGATTACGATTATTAGTGATCGCGCGTTGTAACCGTTACTATATATAAGAAAGACATATTTGATAAAATACATACCCGGAGGAATTCATATGAAAAAGAGATTATGTTCGTTAATGCTTGTCGTGCTGATTTTGATCCTGTCAGCGGCTGTCATACCGGTTTCGGCGACAGAGAAAACACCGGAGCAATATTTAGCTTCGATGTCGACAGAGGATAAGATCAGTATGATGATCATGCCCGCCTTCCGCTGGAAAGTTGACAGCGAAGGCAAAAAAACGACCGTGACGGAAATCACGGACGATATCGCGGCGACGCTGAAAAAGCACAGCTATTCGGGCGTTATCCTGTTCTTGCAGAACACTGAGACCAACGCCGGGACAACACGGCTTATCGACGCGATGCAAAAGGCAAACGCCGCGGGAGGCGACCGTCCGCAGCTGCTCATCTCCACCGACCAGGAGGGCGGCAACGTTACCCGCCTTACGCAGGGAACTATGATGCCCGGCAATATGGCGCTCGGCGCGATCAACGATGTAAGCATAACAAAGGAAGTCGCCGCGATGATGGGCAAGGAGCTTACCGCTGTAGGTATCAACGCTGACTTCGCGCCCGTCGTGGACGTTAACAGCAATCCCGCAAACCCGATCATCGGCGTCCGCTCATTTTCCGACGACGCTCAGACCGTTGCGCAGCACGGCAGCGCTTTTGTTGAGGCGCTCAACGATACGGGCGTGATCTCTACCTTAAAGCATTTCCCCGGTCACGGAGATACCGATACCGACAGCCATACCAAGCTGCCGCTTATCGACAAGAGCTATGATGAACTAAAGCAGAACGAGCTGATCCCGTTTCAGGCTTGTATCGACGCGGGCTCACAGATGATCATGACCGCTCATATCGTATATCCGCAGATCGAAACCGGAACCTACGTCTCCAAGCTGACGGGCGAAACTATCAATCTTCCCGCCACACTCAGCAAGACAATAATCACCGACATCCTGCGCGGAGATATGGGCTTTAACGGCGTTGTCACGACAGACGCGATGAATATGGACGCGATAGCGGATCACTTTGACAGATACGACGCGGCAAAGCTCGCGATCAACGCGGGCGTGGATATCCTGCTTATGCCTGTTAAAATGGAGTCAAAGGACGACTTTGCCGATATGGACACCTATATCTCAACGCTCGCGCAGCAGGCGGAACACGGCGATATTTCAATGGACAATATCAACGCCGCCGTGCTCAGGATATTGAAATTAAAGGAAAACAACGGCTTGTTCAACGCGTATGACGGCTCGGATATCGAAAGCCGAGTGCAGAACGCAGTTGATACCGTCGGCACAAAGGCGAGCCACGACAGAGAGTGGGATATCACCAAAAAGGGAATGACGCTCGTCAAGAACGACGATAAAACGCTTCCGCTCATAACTCCCAATCAAAAAACCGTAGTGCTCGTTCCGTATAATGACGAAACGATTCCGATGAATTACGCCGTCAGAAAGCTCACCCAAGACGGCAAGCTGCCCGAGGGCGCGGTCGTTGAGGCGTACTCATACTACAAAAAGACCCCCGCCGAAGTACTGCCGATGATCGAGGGCGCGGATAACGTTGTCTTTATGTCGGAGATCTACGGCGCGTCCGCGCTGAAAAACGACCTTGCAAAAGCGGCAGACCTTCTTGCCGATACGATCCACGAAAAGGGCGGAAAGTTCATCGTGATGTCCGTCAGCCTTCCGTACGATGTGGCGCGGTTCCAAAAGGCGGACGCGATAATGATCGCTTATCTTCCGCGCTCAATGCCTGTCGATCCCGGAGATAAGGTCAAGGAAATGCAGGAGTACGGCCCCAATATGCCCGCCGCGCTGTATATGATGTTCAGCAAGGACGACGCGCCGACCGCTAAGCTGCCAATCAATATCCCAAAGCTTGATGATGAATACAACTTTACAAATACGGTCCTATACGCAAGAGGCTTCGGCTTGACCTATGAGACCGAGGAGCCTTCCACTCAGCCCCAGACAACTCAGCCCGAGGAAACTGCGGAAGCGACCGGCGAGGCATCGACAACGATCGCTCAGCCCGCAACAGACCCGACCTCGGCAACGCAGGATTCAGAAGCTACCGCCGATTCCGCGACGACTGAAAACGGAGACGGCACGGTTCAAACCGGCGAAGGCGGCGCTTTGATACTCGCGGTTTTGGTTATTCTTGCATTGTTTGCTTTCTTTGCCGTGAGATACGCAAGGGGTAAAAAGCAGTAATGCTGTTGATTTGTTAACGGAGAGAATTATTTTTCCTGCTAAAGATACAAAAAAGACCGGAGGAGCATATGACTCTTTTTGACAGACTTATCGAGGTCAAAGACGGTGAATACAGAAAATTTCAGGCAAAGCTTGTTCCGAATATTCCGCCCGAAACCATTTTAGGCGTTCGAACTCCGCAGATGAGGAAGATCGCCAAAGAGGTTTATGAGAGCGGTCACAGGGATGAATTCTTAAACGATCTGCCTCACAAATACTACGAAGAAAACCTTATCCATTTTTTCGTGCTGGCGCTGATCAAGGATTTTGACGAGTGTATAAAAAGGGTAGAAGAATTCCTCCCTTATGTCGACTGCTGGCCTGTGTCGGATCAGGCGAACCCGAAATCATTTAAGAAAAACCATCAAAAGCTTTTGCCGTATATTAAAAAGTGGATATCGTCGCAGCACGTTTATACCGCGAGATTCGGGCTCCGTATGCTTATGAATGAATTCCTCGGCGAGGATTTCAAGGAAGAATATTTAGAGCTTGCAGCTTGCAAAAAGGGCGAGGATTATTATCTTAAAATGATGATCGCGTGGTTTTTCGCGACGGCTCTCGCAAAAAGATATGATGAGAGCGTTAAGTACATCGAAGACCGCCGGTTAGATGAGTGGACGCGCAAAAAGGCTATCCAAAAGGCGGTAGAGAG
>JBGULZ010000247.1:0-2868 GCA_045116595.1 Ruminococcus sp.
GGCGGTGATAATGCTGTATCGTCTTGCCTGAGAGCGTCTTATGACCTTCACCGACGGGCGTAAACAACTCCGACAGCGGCATTTCGAGCGCAGCGGCGAGCTTCTCGGCGTTCTGTTGGTTGACGTTGTTACCCTTGCGAATGGAGATCATGGTCGTGTTGGAGAGTCCCGAACGACGGCACAACTCAGCGGTCGTCAGCTCATTTTCGCGCAGATAATCGTCCATGCTGATGTTGCAGGTGTATTTGGTGTCGAGCCGGACGCCGCTCTCGGCAAGATTGGCGTAGAACGCGCGCAAATGCGGCGGCTGTATCTTGCAGAGCTTGATGTGACCGATTGCGGCGTTGATGCGCGGTATCAGACTCTCATAACGGGCGTAGGTGCGCGGGCGAAGGTCGTTTTTGCGGTCTTTTAGCCATATCTCGGCAAACTCGGCAAAGCGGATGTTTTCATCAAGCACCTGTCCTTTCAAACAGCGTTCCTCAAACAGCGTGGCTTGCCGCTGCACTTCCTTCTCGATCTGCTTGGCGGTCATGTTCGGCTCCGGCTTCCACGTCATGGTTTTGCGGATCTGCTTGCCGGTCATGTCGTAGCCGCAGGACACAATGAAGCGGTAGGAATTATTCCTCTTTTCTATGGTTGCCAGTTTTTTCACCTTCTTTTATATCTTCTATTCTTTCCTCTAACTTCCTGCATCTTTTCTTTATTGACTCCTCGTGACGCGGTAATTTGTACTTTTTGGCTTCTTCGTCAAATGGGTTCACATCATTCTCAAAATCACTAAGCATTGTGTGAAATTCATTTTCGACTAATTGTTTTAAGAATAGCGCGTATTCTTCGCCTTCGATGAATTTGCCGAAACGATAATGAGAATAATCCGGGTTTAATAGTAATCTATCATCTTCTGTCTCTATACTCGAATCATCCTCATCTCCGTATATGTTTACGGTAGCAATTCTTCTTAAAATCTCCATACCGTTCCAATAGTATGTTATATTTTCCGTAAAGTAGTTTATTATGTCCAAATATGAGAATAGTTTGTTTGACGATTCACAATCAAAATAATCAGACTCTCTTACTAAATTACGATTAGTGTCTTTCGCCAAAAGGGTTCGCGCTTCTTTCTCGAGCTTTTTGATACGGTTAAGATAAATCAAGAGATTAACCGATTTATCGCTTAAACCGATTTCTTCGCAAATGCTCTTTACGGTTATGTCGTTCGATTTAATATCAATCAACCCCAAAAGATAATCCGAAGAAACATCAAAATATTTTGCAATATCTGTCAGCACATCAGAATTTGGAACCGTATTGCCGAGCGTATAGCTGTTGATCGCCTGCCTTGTCACACTGACAGAGTTTGCAAGCTCCGCCTGAGAGACGCCGGTGCTTTCAATCAGCTCTCTCAACCGTTTTGCGAAAACGGTGTTGTAGTTGTCCTGAACATTTCTTTTTGTTTTTGCCATTAACTCTCCCCCCTTTGTCAATTTTATTTGCACTTGTGCAAATTTCAATGTTTTCATTTGACAGTATGGTTTATTTGCTGTATAATGAGTGTGTAAAGTAAATCATACTACAAATATAAATCATCATTATTGATTTGTCAAGACTAAAAACGAAAGGACGGAAAAAATGTTAGCAAACTCAGACATCAGAAGCACAGCCAAAACAAAGGGTGTGCGGCTTTGGGAAATAGCAGAATTCCTCAAGGTCAGCGACCCTACTATGACCCGAATGCTCCGACGCGAGCTTCCAAATAAGGAGAAACAGCGGTTTCTTTCAATCATTGAGGAGATCGCGTCAAAGCGCGGTCAAACGGAGGTGAGTATTCCCAATTGACAAGAACTGTGTTCAAAATCAAAAACGCCGCTCAAAGTGCTGGAACACTCTGAACGGCTGAGACCAAAAACCATACATACGTTTTATAGTCCTACAGATATTCTAACATATTTCGTGGGATTTATAAAGGTCTTTTTCATTTTTCTTTATTTCAATACACATTTTACAATCTTGTTAAATCAAATCACCTGAAATATACTAAAGGAGTATCATACATGAACATCTATCCAACAGCGGAGCAAGCTGCAACAACAAGAATTCCGGTCGTCCTGACCGTTAAGGACGCGGTACATAAAATCAAAGAGGATTGCCCCGGCACGGCTATCACGGAGAACTATCTCCGTCAGCTGATAAAGGACGGCGTATTGCCGGAGCTGAAAGCCGGCAACAAGGTTTTGATCAACCTCGACGTGCTGATCGAGTATCTGAGCAACCCAACAGCGGAAAAATTTCAACCAAAAGCGAAGGTGATTGGCTTCGGCGGTATTCGACCCATAGCCGCAGGACGGTGAGCAGTTTGAATCTGGAAAAGAACCCTAATAAAGAATCGGAGTATCCCCTTTGGACATACGGTGACGGCACAAATCGTAAGCTCAACGAAAAGCTCTACATTTTAAGCTTTATCGAACGCTATCAGGTGCGCTGTATCAACAACAAGCTCTATTCGCCGGACGGCGCGATCGAGGACGGCAAGGCGCGTCAAATCATTAGTCACGAGATCATGGATTACGTCAAATCCAATCACGGCGACAAGGTGGAAAAGCTGCTGCGCAGCATCAAAACACACTGTTATATGGAGCCGCCGAAGCCTGACCTTGAAAAACTGCACTTTCAAAACGGCACCTTGTCCAAGGACGAAAACGGACTGTTCACGGTGTTTAGCGAAGAAAAGGAATTCTGTATCAACCGCTTTCCGATCAACTACAACCCCAACGCGCCGAAGCCCGAGCGGTTCCTGCGGTATCTGAACGACGTATTCTTTCCCGACGATCAGGTAACCTTGCAACAATTCTGCGGCTATTGCCTGCT
>JBGULZ010000248.1:0-2966 GCA_045116595.1 Ruminococcus sp.
AAACCCCGCCGTGCTCGCGGTCAAGGCGGAAAACGATATTATCTGCTGCGCCGACTTCGCGGACGGCTACAACGCCGTTATTCAGGCGGTTAATAATCAGGAAATACCCATAGAGCAGATCGATCTATCGGTCACCAAAATATTAAAATGGAAGCAAAACCTCGGAATACTCGGATTTTAAGGAGAAATAATGGAATATTCAAGCACACTATCACAGTTATTCAACATCAAAGAGGAGTACGCGCAGAACATAATCACCCTGCTTGACGACGGCAACACTATCCCGTTTATCGCCCGTTACCGCAAGGAGATGCACGGCTCTATGAACGACCAGCTTATCCGTGAATTCAGCGATAAGCTCGATTATCTCCGCGGACTCGACAAGCGCAGAGAGGAGATCCGTGAGCTGATAAACGGTCAGGAGAAGCTGACCGACGAGATCAGCGCAGCGCTTGACAAGGCTCAGACACTGAGCGAACTCGAGGATATCTATCGCCCGTTCAAGCCCAAGAGGAAAACAAGGGCTTCGGTAGCTAAAGCGCGCGGACTTGAACCGCTCGCGCTCGAGATAATCAAGCAGGAAAAAAGCTTTGACCCGTATAAATACGCGGAAAATTTTGTTGACGAGGAAAAGGAAGTCCCCACCGCTCAGGACGCGATAAACGGCGCGATGGATATTATCGCGGAGCAGCTGTCCGACAGCGCGGAGATAAGGAAAAGACTGCGCGATATTTTCAGAAAGAACGCTTCGCTTAAATCGGTCGCCGCCGACGAGGAGCAGGACAGCGTTTACACCAACTACTACGACTACTGCGAATCGGTCAAGAAGATAGCCGGACACCGTGTTTTGGCGGTCAACAGAGGCGAAAAAGAGGGCTTCTTAAAGGTCGGCATAGAGCTTGACAAGGATCAGCCGCTCGGCATTATCAACCGCGCGCTTGACAGGGGCACAAATCCTCTGTGCTCCGATATTTTGAAGGCTGCCGGCGAGGACGCCTACACAAGACTGATATTCCCCTCTATCGAGCGCGAGATACGCTCGGAGCTTACGGAGACCGCCGACGAAAACGCAATGAAGGTGTTCGCGGTCAACCTTAAACAGCTCCTTATGCAGCCGCCCGTTAAGGGCAAGACTGTGCTCGGACTCGACCCCGGCTACCGCACAGGCTGCAAGGTCGCTGTCGTTGACGACACGGGAAAGGTGCTCGACACCGCGGTGATCTACCCCACCCACTCGGAGCAGAAGATCGCGCAGTCAAAAAGAAAGCTGCTCGAGCTTATCAAAAAGCACAACGTAGATATTATTTCTATCGGAAACGGCACGGCGAGCAAGGAGACAGAGATGTTCGCCGCGGACGCGATAAAGGAAGCCGACCACACGGTCTATTATATGGTAGTCAGCGAAGCGGGAGCCTCGGTTTACTCCGCTTCAAAGTTAGCCGCGACCGAGCTGCCCGAGCTCGATCTGACGCTCAGAAGCGCGGTGTCTATCGCAAGGCGCTTGCAGGATCCCCTCGCGGAGCTCGTAAAGATAGAACCGAAGGCTATAGGCGTCGGTCAGTACCAGCACGATATGCCGCAAAAAAGGCTCGGAGAAACGCTTGACGGCGTTGTTGAGGACTGCGTAAACTCGGTCGGTGCAGACCTTAATACCGCATCCCCCGCTTTGCTTATCAGAGTGTCGGGACTCAACTCGACCGTATGCAAAAACATTGTAGCTTACAGAGAGGAAAACGGCGCTTTTAATTCTCGTGCAGAATTAAAGAAAGTGCCTAAGCTCGGACCCAAGGCGTTTGAACAGTGCGCGGGATTTTTGAGAGTTCCCGAAAGCCGCAATCCGCTCGATAACACGGGTGTTCATCCCGAGAGTTATACTACCGCTAAAGAGCTGTTAAAGCTCGTGGATTATTCTGATAAAGAAATAAAGACCGCCAAATTCAGCGATCTTCCCCAGAGAGTAAAGCAGTACGGCACAAAGACAATGGCGGAAAAATTAGAGATCGGACTGCCCACGCTCGATGATATCGTAAAGGAGCTTTCTAAGCCCGGGCGCGATCCGCGTGACGAAATGCCCAAGCCGATGCTGAGATCGGACGTGCTCGATATCAAGGATTTAAAAGAAGGTATGGAGCTAAAGGGCACGGTGCGAAATGTCATCGACTTCGGCGCGTTTGTGGATATCGGAGTCCACCAGGACGGACTTGTCCATATTTCCCAGATCTGCGACAAATACATAAAGCACCCCTCGGAGGTGCTGAAGGTCGGCGATATCGTGAATGTAAAGATACTTTCGGTAGACGTCAAGAAAAACAGGATATCGTTAACTATGAAGGGTTAAAAAACGGGACGGTCAGTGACCGTCCCATAATTTTACTTCAAAATAAGTTCAATTGCTGTGTCCCTGTCAACATCAAGCACGAGGGAAACTTCCTCGGAAACCATTTTTTCGGCTTCCTTTAGAAAGCGTTCGTCGGACATATGAAGATGCCTTCCGTTTTCGGCGAGCTCATTTGAATGAGCGTTTATAAGCCTTATCATCCTGATAAGCTCAACGCAGTCGCCGCCGGCGATAATGCTCTTGAAATCATCCGAGCGCTCCTGCTTGTTTTCGTTCCATTCGCCTATATCGGGCAGATGTGAAAGGATGCTGTTGATAGAATCCTTATTCAAAATATCGCGGATGCGTTTTACGAGCTCTTCGTTATGAGTGGGAACAAACAGAGTTGAAGAATCAGACGCGAGAGGCTTTAGGACATAATACTCCATAGAAACCTTTCCGACCTTCTTTTCAGTTATGTCTTCTACAACGCAAACACCGTTTGTACCGTAAAGTACATTTTGCCCTATGCTGAACATCATAACCCCCCAAAACATAAGATAATTACTGCATTTTTTACATTTTTATTATATCACAATAATACAAAAAATGACATAGGCAAAATCACTAAACATACAAAAAAAAACAA
>JBGULZ010000249.1:0-2975 GCA_045116595.1 Ruminococcus sp.
GTCGCAGAAATTCTCACGCATCAGCTTTGCCTTGCCGTTCACCATATCAATAGCGCCCTCGTGGCACGCGTTGGCGCAAGCGCCGCAGCCGTTGCATTTTTCTTCATCTATTTTGATTATCTTTCTAATCATTTTTCTCACCTCTTGTATATATCATAATTTATTCACCATCAAAAAGCTGTTGCTACAGCAACACTTTTATGATATTCTTAATATGAGGTGATTTTGATGCTTACAAACCAAGATTACATTTACTCTATCCGCAAATGTTACCTGTTTGACGGAATAAAAGATGAACAGCTTGCCGATGCGATCAAACTGTTGAACGGACGTATAAAAAAGGTCGTTAAAGATGACTATATCGTTCAACTCGGCGGAACTATACAATATGCGGGGTTATTATTGAAGGGCAAAATCGAGAGTTCCTTCCAGAACGAGAATTTTGACCAAATAACAATGCACACCTTCACAGGCGGTTATCTGTTCGGTGAAGGCTTGGTCATCAATCACGCAAAAAACAGCCCTATTCAACTCAGAGCTGTTGAAGATTGCGTTGTGCTTTTTATTGATTTGGACATGATCTACTCAGCTGCGGATAATTCCCCGATACGAAATATTCTTGCGAGGAATCTGATAAATAGCCTTGCGAAAAAGAATCTTATCCTTAACCAAAAGGTTAGAATTCTCAGCCAAAAAAGTCTGCGTGACCGGATATTTATTTATCTCCGCACACTTCCGAAGGACAAGGATGGATATTTAAAGCTCCCATTCACACAAACCGCCCTCGCCGAATACCTCGGTGTAAACCGCAGCGCTCTATCCAGAGAACTCGGAAGGATGCAAAATGAAGGCTTACTGATTATTGACGGGAAGAGAATAAAAATAATAGAAAATTTGGTTTATACATAAGAACAGTCTGATGATTTCTGATGAAGTCCTGAGGCTTATTGAATACTGTTTTTATATCCTCAATTGTGTTATCAAATGCAGCAGTAACTTAGCGATTTCCTCCGGGTGCGATCCTGCTGTTTCAACCATTAGTAAATTGTGCTGATAAATTAATGAACAAAAAATATACCGCAGATTTAGGCGTGCAAGCCTTTATGATAGCGCTCCGATCGAATCAAAGAAAATGATAGTCAATTCGATAATCAAACGTGTTGACGTTTACCGCAACTATGAACTAAATGTAGAGCTTAATATGAATATCCGACAGTTCTTCCTTGGTATGGAGGAAAGCGAGAGTATTCCGATTACAGCATAAAATTTACCCGCCTGTTCACCAAAGTGCGAGCAGGCGGGGATTTTTATTATAGACAGAAATTATAATCGAAAAAAGTCTATCCGCTTCTTTAAACCTTTCAAATCATTATGCGTTATTTATCGCGTCGATGAAATCCGATATAAACCTATTACGAGCTTCCTCGTTCACTTCGAGTATAGAGAGATACGGGTTTAAATCCTCGAGCTCTACCAAAAGCAGTCTGCCGTCCTTGGTTCGGCACGCATCTACTCTTTGTATACCGTTTCTTATCGAGTTCCACTCTATGAATCTCTTGGCGAAAGCAATATCCGATTCGTTACAGGCGTATTCTTTTAACTCCCACCTTTTCGATTTATCCGGTGCATACAACGCATATTCAAATTTATCATTGATAAAGTAGAACGACACCTCATACACAAAATCAATTTCGGGTTGAATCAAGTATTCTCCGTCAGGAATACTGCGTTTTGTCAGTTCTTCTTTGGTAATAATTTCAAGCCCGATAGAGTCAGCGCCATCCTTTGGCTTTATAACAAAACGTTCCGTATTAGGCAGTAAGCCGAGAGAATCGATTGAATCTACAGTGGGAATAACAGGGTAGCCTTCAAGTGTGAGGTCGAGCAAATATTGCTTTCCGCGCATATCGGCTTTGCCGGTAAAAGTATTATAGGTTTTCAATCTTTTTTGCAAAACACGATCAACAAACGCTTGGTAAATATCTTTATACCCTATAACGCTTCCCGTGTTTCTGAATACGATCAAATCCACCATATCCTCAAAGCTTTCCGCGCATTTGGGGTGGCAGAGCACAACATCAAATGATTCTTTGAGCTTATCGGTTATATAAATATCTTCCTCGCTGTAATTTCTTCCTTTTGCCTTATAGCATAAATCCGTCAGATATAGTATCCTTTTGCTTTTCATTATATCGCTGTTTCCTTTTTGCATTTTTTATCTTTCTAAAAGTATAACACAAAACTCGCTATAAGAAAAGAGGGAGTATCGTGATGATATTCAAAACCATAGATAAATTTGCTGGATTCAAAATTTCCGGCTCGCTTGTTGCGGTGTGTGGGATTGGTTAAGCTTCTGCAACGCGGCGGGCTAAAATCGTTTCACTGAAACGATTTTACCTGTGATTTGCGCGCGGCTTAAATCACAGGCACGCCCTGTTCGATCCCCCTATGGTCCACATTCCTTAAAGTAAATAGCGAGAGCACCTTATGGGTGTTCTCGCTATTAAATATATGGTGGACCATAGGGGGATCGAACCCCTGACCTCCAGATTGCGAACCTGGCGCTCTCCCAGCTGAGCTAATGGCCCTTGTCAATTGTATGAAATTGTAAATTGTTTTGGGGTGCGTAAGCAACCCGGTCGGGCTCCCAGCTGAGCTAATGGCCCAAATGTTTCAATTTTCTTGCAACGGGATATATTATAACACAAATGTTTTTCTTTTTCAATATCTAAATCAAAATAATCTAAAAAAACAAAACGCAGAGAGTCCGGCTCTCCGCGTTTCGTTGTTACCTTTCATAGGCAGAGGTTATTTATGAAAATGTGGGGATAGGTGATTGGCATTAACTATATGTTGCGACTTAGCCCTTGTATCTGTCGTTTGTGATATACTCCTTGCCGGTCTGCTTGCCGGTAACGTTGAGGTTCTTGTCTGTGGTGAAGCGGATGGGTACATTGTGCCACTTGCCGTCGATC
>JBGULZ010000250.1:0-5501 GCA_045116595.1 Ruminococcus sp.
TGCTTAGGCATCGGCATAGTCAGATACTTGATTTTCTGCAAAAGCGAGAGCGCCATACCGCCGCCGGCACCGTCGCCGACAAATACGATTTTATCTGCGGTGATACCCAAATCATCAAGAAGATAAGTATAGCGGTCAAGGAGCATTTTTTGCATATCGACAGCCGTGTTGGCGGGAGCCTTGGGATAAACCGGCATAACGATCGTAGCGCCCAATTTGCTTGAGAGCTTCTTGATGAAGTTATAGTGGAACCTTGTGGGGTTGTTCCAGAAATCTGTGCCGTGGATGTAGAAGATAACGCAGTCGGTCGTCTTATCCTTGGGCTCGAGCACAAATGTGTCGGTAAACCAATCGAGCTCAGTCAAGCCGACATTTCTTTTAGTCTGCTCGGGCAAGACAAAGGGCTTTAAGCTTTCTTCAAGCGCCTTTTCAAAGTCAACGGGCTTTTTAACGGCGAGGGGCAGAACCTTTGCAGCGTCCTCGATAACGAGGCTCTTGACGCTTCTCTCCTGCTTTTTTGCCTGCTGAGCCTTGGCGATCGCCGCTCCTGCGGCAGCAGCCGTTACGGCTGTAGCAACGCCTAAAGCAACTTTGTGACGAGTTTTCATCTTAAAAACACCGCCGCCGACTAATGAAACGGCTTTAGTAAATGAATAAATACCCATAATTTCCTCCTGAAGTCAATTTATTTTTATTTAAATATTATAACACATCATTTACAATTTGTCACCTGTTTTTTAAAATAAAAAGAGGTTATCCAAAAATTGGTTAACCTCATTGCGACTGCGCCTGTAAGCCGGGTTCTGTCGTGAACAGCCATCTATCTTGGCATAGGGTCGCCCCTGCTGCTCGATGCCACCTCCTAAGGACTCGCCGAGCAAGCGAATTTGTCCTACCACGGTGTTGCTTCAAATAGGGTTTACACGGCAGGCTTGTCTCCAAGCCTCCGGTGAGCTCTTACCTCACCTTTCCATCCTTACCGGTAACCGGCGGTTATTTTCTGTTGCACTATCCCTGGAGTCGCCTCCGGCGGCCGTTAGCCGTTATTTTTGCTCTGTGAAGCCCGGACTTTCCTCGCACAGGTCTTTTCAGACTCTGCCCGCGGCTGTTCAGCGCACTCGCTTTATTATAATAAAACATTATTATCTGATTGTCAAATCTTCGTTTTAGACTTGATTAAATGTGTAAATTAGAGTATAATAAATTGGATTTTGAAAAAAGGAGTAATTTTATGGATATAAGACAGGAATCACTTAAAAAGCATTATGAGTGGAACGGTAAGATCGAGGTCATCTCTACCGTGCCGATCGATTCATCCGAGGACTTGGCTCTCGCCTATACGCCCGGCGTTGCGGAGCCCTGCCTTGAGATCCAGAAGGACTATGATAAATCTTACGAGCTGACAAGGAGAAACAACCTTGTTGCCGTTATCACCGACGGCACAGCCGTGCTTGGTCTCGGAGATATCGGTCCAGAAGCAGGTATGCCTGTTATGGAGGGTAAATGCGCGCTGTTCAAGGCGTTCGGCGATGTTGACGCCTTTCCCCTCTGCGTCAGGAGCAAGGACGTTGACGAGATCGTACAGACGATTTATATGATAAGCGGCTCGTTCGGCGGTATAAACCTTGAGGATATTTCCGCGCCGAGATGCTTTGAGATCGAAAAGAGATTAAAGGAAATGTGCGACATCCCCGTTTTCCACGACGATCAGCACGGAACTGCTGTAATCGTCGCCGCGGCTTTGCTCAACGCGCTTAAGATTGTCGGCAAGAAGATCGGAGAAATAAAGGTAGTTATGAACGGCGCGGGTGCCGCTGGTATCGCTATCGCTAAGCACCTGATGAATATGGGCGTCAAGGACATTACGATGTGCGACAGCAAGGGGATCATCTGCAAGGGTGATCCGAGACTAAACGCCGTTAAGCAGGAAATGGCAGAGATCACTAACCTCAGTCACAAGACGGGAACACTCGCGGACGCTATGGTGGGCGCTGATTTGTTCCTCGGAATTTCGGCTCCGGGAGTTGTAACGCAGGATATGATAAAGACCATGGCAAAGGATCCGATAATCTTCGCTATGGCTAACCCCACTCCCGAGATCATGCCCGACCTCGCTAAGGAAGCCGGCGCCGCTGTTGTCGGTACAGGCAGAAGCGACTTCCCGAACCAGATCAACAATGTTCTCGCTTTCCCGGGAATTTTCAGAGGCGCGCTTGATTGCAGAGCGAGCGATATCAATGAGGAGATGAAGGTAGCGGCTTCGTACGCGCTCGCTTCTATTATTGAGGACGAGAAGCTCAGCCCCGATTACATCCTCCCCCACGCCTTTGACCCGAGGGTCGGCAAGGCGGTAGCCGAGGCTGTTAAAAAAGCAGCTATTGAGAGCGGCGTTGCAAGGATATAAATAATTTAAAAGATATAGAGCTAACTCGTTTTTTTGAGTTAGCTCATTTTTTTATTGATATACTTTATTAAAGCTTCTTTATCGTTCGGAAGTTCATCGCTGATGACTTTTTCATATAAATCATTGAGCATATCGCCTATTTGCTTGCCGTCGGGGAACCCGAGCGCTTTTAGATCGCGACCGTTTACTGCAAGCTGTTTTAGGCTAAAGCACTCGCTGTCCTTGATTATCTCATCAAGGTGTATTTGCGCGGTTTTTATGTCGCTGAGCTTTTGTTCTCTATAATATTCGGACTGCGCCATTGTATCGGCGTACTGGATTTTAAACAATCTTTTTGTGTTATCAATGCCTATTTTGCCGGCGACTCTTTTTACCGTCTTTTTATTGCCTTTGAAGCGGACGTCGTGATATTCGATGAGCATTAGGCAATCGGCGATGATCGCGTTTGAAAATCTCAGCCTTTTAAGGATAACCTCGGCTATTTCAGCGCTGATTTTCGGGTGACCCTTAAAATGACTTCTGCCGTTTTCATCCGTAGTGCACGCTTCGGGCTTGCCGATATCGTGCAAAAGCATTGTAAGCCTGAGCAGAGTATCGCTCTCTATATTTCCGACCGAACGCGCGATATGGCGGTAGACGTCAAGACAGTGATGCGGCGTGTTCTGCTCAAAATCAAAGCACGGCTTTAATTCCGGGATGATAACGGCTATGACATCGCGGTAATCATTTAGAATCTTTTCAGTCGATTTGCCGCAGATAATGCCCAAAAGCTCAACGCGGATACGCTCATAAGCAACGTTATTGAGCAGCTCTTTGCAAAGATGTATCGCCTTTGATGTTTTCTTTTCAATTTCAAAATCAAAGCGCGAGGCAAAGCGCAGACCTCTGAGAATACGCAGGGAGTCTTCATGAAAGCGTTCTTCTGCGTTTCCGACGCATTTGATCTGCTTGTTTTTGATATCCTGCCTGCCGCCGAACGGGTCTACAAGCCCGTTTGTTTCATTATACGCCATTGCGTTGATAGTAAAATCGCGGCGCGAGAGATCGTTTTTGATATCTGACGTGAACTCTACGCTCTCCGGTCTGCGGTTATCAAGGTATTCGCCGTCAACGCGGTAGGTCGTTATCTCGTATAGCTTACCGTTGATCGCCACGCCGATTGTACCGTGCTTTTTGCCGATATCGAGAGTTTTGAAGTCATCAAAACAGCTTTCGATCTCATCGGGTTTGGCGTTGGTGCAAATATCCCAGTCGTGAGGCTCTTTGTTCATAATGCAGTCGCGTACACAACCGCCGACGATATAACCCTCGAATCCGCTGTTATTCAGTTTTTCGATTATTATCCGTACATCTTTCGGGTAAACTATATTCATCTGATTTTATTCTTATCCTTTTCGATCAGCTTTGACGCGACGTTATACAAAATGATAAATACGATCGCCGACGCGGCAGCCATAATAACAAACATAAAAATCCCGTTTGGACTCAAGGACGTGAGCGAGAACAGCTTTCCGAAGAAAATGAACGCTATCGCAAAGCCCGTTATTGTAACGGCGAGCATCGCTCCTCTTAGTAAATTGATCGGCAGCGAAAGTCTTAGATCGAGCAAGAAGCAAATAAGCGCCGTAAGGTAAACAGCGATAGTTGAGAATTCTTTGAACGGAATGCCGAATACTCCGCATAACAGCTCGCAGATTATTATACTCAGACAAACACAGACCGCAGCAGGTACCGCCCGCGCGAATATATTGAACGTAAAATTGCCCTTGACGATGCTTTTGTTGGGTTGGAGCGCGAGTATGAACGAGGGAAAACCAATCGTTAACGCGCCGATAAGCGTTAGCTGGATTGGCTCAAACGGGTACTGCATCGGGATGAATATGAAGAAAATCGACAAAACGATCGAATATATCGTCTTTACAAGATAAAGCGATGAGCTTCGCTCGATATTGTTTATTGTTTTTCTGCCCTCGTACACAACCTGCGGCATTGCGGCAAAGTTGTTGTTGATAAGCACGAGCTGAGAAACATTTCTCGCGGCTTCGCTTCCGGACGCCATTGCTACCGAGCAGTCGGCTTCTTTAAGCGCAAGCACATCATTGACGCCGTCGCCTGTCATAGCAACTTTATGACCGTTCGCTTTGAGAGCGAGCACAAGCTTTTTCTTTTGCTCGGGAGTCACGCGTCCGAACACATTGCAGTTTTCAGCGACCTCGGCAAGCTGTTCGTCGGTTGTGATCTCAGTCATATCGACCGCTCTGTCAGCACCCTCAACGCCCGTATCTTTTGCTATATTCTGTACGGTTTTTACACTGTCGCCGGAGATGACCTTGAGCGTAACCCCTTGCTCTTTGAAGTAAATAACTGTTTCCTGAACATTGTCTCTGAGCTTGTCTTTGATCAAAACAAGCGCCATCGGCGTTAAATCATCGGGAAGCTCGTTGTTTTCTATTTCTTTATCAGACACAGCGAGTGCAAGTATCCTGACTGTATCCGATATCTCATTTATCTTATCAAAAACGTCTTTGTATTTTTCTTTATCAGAAAAAACAAACTCGGATGCGCCTATAACGTAGGTCTTTCCGTCACTGAATTTACCGCCCGACCACTTTGTTTCGGATGAAAATCCGATAAACCTTACGCAGTCGAGAGGTTTTGTTCCCGCGGTGTAATCACCGACGGCGATTATAGTAGCGTTTTTGTCCTCGGATGCTTTGTATATAGATGATAAAGCTGTTTTTATTTCTTCAAGAGAATTATCAAACTGCTTTACATCTGTAACGGTCATACTCTCTGACGTGAGCGTACCGGTTTTATCAAGGCATAGCACATCGACCCGAGCAAGGGTTTCTATGCAGTACATCTCATTTACAAGCACCTTGCGGCGTGAAAGCCTGATTACAGATACGGCGAGGACAGTACTCGTAAGCAAGATCATTCCCGAGGGTATCGTACCGATCAGCGCGGCTGTGGTACTGATGACTGAGCTTTGAAAATCTCCGCCCTGAATAAAGAATTTGCTGACAAAAAGCGCGATTCCCATCGGGAAAATGATAATAGTACAAAGCTTGATAATGAACTTGAAGGATTTAAGTAT
>JBGULZ010000251.1:0-2000 GCA_045116595.1 Ruminococcus sp.
ACAAAGGGCTTGACAAGATACTCAAAAAGGTGGGCGAGGAGTGCAGCGAGACCATTATCGCGGCGAAAAACGGCGATAACAGCGAGACTGTGTACGAAATCGCGGACCTTATCTATCACCTCACCGTTATGATGGTTGATCAGGGTATAGAGCTCGAGGACGTTCTTAAAGAGCTCGACAAGCGTTCTGAAAAAACAGGGAATTTAAAAACCTTCCATCAGGTAGACAAGAATAGCTAAAATAAAAAAGCCCTATGACATAACGTCACAGGGCTTGATTTTAATTATAAAATCATCAGGCTGCAGCGAGTGCGAACTTAGAAACAGCCTGCACTAAGCTGTCATCGGGCTCTTCTTCCATAATAAGCTCGATGGGCTTGTTGATCTCAAGCGAGAAAACACCGATAAGAGAATGAGCGTCAACGATTATATCTCCGCATTTGAGCAGGATATTTTGTCTGAATTTTGACAAAGTCTCAAATAATTCAAGTAAAGCATTTTTGCTGTCTGCGAAAATAGATAAAGAAAACATAGCGCTCACCTCAAGAAGTTTTTAATGTGATGTTATTATAGCACAATTTCCTGTTAGTTTCAATCCAAAAAACGCAAAATCTTGTAAAATTGACAATATTAACAAAAAGGTTACAAATTATTATGAAGTTTAATATATTTACGCTCGGTTGCAAAGTTAATCAGTACGAATCCCAGGCGATGAGGGAGGATATGCTCAGACACGGCTATATTTTGTCGGACGACAAAGAGCATGCGGATATTTCTATTATCAACAGCTGCACCGTGACTTCGACCAGTGACAGCAAAAACCGCAAGCTCATAAACCGTATCAGGAGGATGAATCCCGACGGTATCATCGTTTTGACAGGCTGTATGCCGCAGGCTTTTCCCGAGGAGATGAAGAACCTCACAAGCTGCGACATCATCCTCGGCAATAAGGAGCGCTCAAAGCTTATCCCCACGCTCGAAAAGTTTATTGCGGACAAGCATATGATGATAGATATCCCGCCTCACCTCAACAAGGATTTTTCATACGAAAATCTCACGGTAACGTCCTTTGGCGAGCACACGCGCGCGTTTATCAAGATAGAGGACGGCTGCAACCGCTTTTGCTCATACTGCATTATCCCGTACGCCCGCGGCAGAGTCCGCTCAAAGCCGCTTGACGAGCTTAAAAAAGAGCTCAGATCGGTTGCGGATAACGGCTACAAAGAGGTCGTTTTGGTCGGTATCAATCTTTCCGCCTACGGCTTGAATGAGGATTTTGACCTTGCCGACGCGGTAAAGGCGGCGTGCGAGGTCGATAGCATAGAGCGCGTTAGGCTCGGCTCCTTTGAGCCCGAGCAGATGAGCGATGATCTTATAGAGCGCCTCGCTTCATTCGATAAATTCTGCCCGCAGTTCCACCTGTCGCTCCAAAGCGGCTGCGACAAGACATTAAAGGCGATGAACAGGCACTACGACACTAAAGAGTATATGGAGATAATCGACCGCTTAAAAGCTGCCTTTGATAACCCGTCGTTTACCACCGACGTTATGGTCGGCTTTGCGGGTGAGAGCGAGGAGGATTTTGCAGAGTCGATGGATTTCGTAGAGAGCGTTGGCTTTGCCAAGGTCCACGTTTTTCCGTACTCTCAGCGCAGGGGAACCGTCGCGGACAAGGCGGCAGATCAGGTAAGCCCTCAGGACAAAGAGAAAAGGGCAAAGCTGATGGGCGAGCTTGTAGAAAAATCGAGAAAAGACTTTTTTGATTCTCAGCTCGGCAAGACCGAAGAGGTGCTTTTTGAGCGGCTCAGGCACGGCTACCTTGAGGGCTACACCAAAAACTACACGCCCGTTCACGTCTATTCCACCGACGACTCGCTCTGCGGACAGATCAGAAGCGTCAAGCTCATTGGAATCGGCGACGACTGCTGTATCGGCGAGCTATCCGAATGATCTGACAAGATTATTCATTTCATCCTTTTTATCGCTGTCAACAAGGCTTGC
>JBGULZ010000252.1:0-2722 GCA_045116595.1 Ruminococcus sp.
GAATCTTCACGCGGCGCTATCAGAGCGATGTGATCTCCGACGGCTTTTTGAAAATCGACAAGAGCAAGCGGATCGCGTTCAAAGAAAACACACCTCTTGACCTGACACAAAAGGAATTTGATTTGCTGCTGCTTTTAGCGGAAAACAGCGGCAAAACGCTTAGCAAGGACTATCTGTTCAATCAGATCTGGGGCTTTGACAGCTTTTCCGAGCCGCAAACGCTGACGGTACACATCAAGTGGCTGCGTCAGAAAATCGAAGCCGATCCCAAAAAACCGAAGCATATTGTGACGGTCTGGGGCGTGGGCTACCGCTACGAGAGGTAAATGATGAAAAGCTTTATCAAGTTGGCAGTTGCGGTCATCGCTGTCCTTGCAGTGATTTTTACGGGCGCAAATATCATTTTACATAACGAGAATAAGGGCGACGCTGGTCGCCCTTATCGTGTTGAAGCGGAAAGGATCGCCGCAAGAATCGAAAACAGAGAGCCATACTCTCTCAACGATTACAGTTATATCAAAAACGTGGAGATTCAGGAAAACGGCTTTCAAAGCGGCGACAGCGACTATCTTGTCAAGGAGATCGGCGGAAAGCTCTACCGCTTTGATTATTCCTACCAAGCCGACAATACCTCGGCGATAACGTCCTTTAACATCTGCTTTGGCGTGACTGCGGCATTTGTCCTGCTGCTGCTTTTGTTTCTGTTCATCAGAATCATCCGTCCGTTTGAGAAAATCAGCGCTTATCCTACGGAGCTTGCAAAGGGAAATCTGACAGCGCCGCTAAAGGACAGCAAAAGTAAATATTTCGGCAAATTCCTATGGGGACTTGATCTGCTGCGTGAGAAGCTGGAAAGTCAAAGATCCGCCGAGCTTGCCCTGCAAAAGCAGAACAAAACGATGGTGCTCTCGCTCTCGCACGATATCAAAACGCCTCTCGGTGTAATCGAGTTGTACGCAAAAGCACTTGAAAAGGGCTTGTACAAGGACGAACAAAAGAAGAAAGAGGTTGCCGTGGGCATTACGGAAAAATGTGAGGATATCCGCGGCTATGTAGACGGCATTGTAAAAACTTCAAGCGAGGATTTTTTGAATTTAGAGGTAAACAACGGCGAGTTTTATCTGTCGGCGCTAATCGACAAAATCAAGGCGTTTTACACCGATAAGCTCAGCCTGCTGAAAATCGACTTCGCTGTAGACGCTTTTTCCGACCATATTCTCTCCGGTGATTTGGAGAGAAGCATTGAAGTGCTGCAAAACATTATCGAAAACGCCGTCAAGTACGGCGACGGCAAGAGAATACGCATTGCGTTTTCAAGGGAGGATGATTGTCAGCTCATCCATATTCGCAACAGCGGCTGCACACTGAGCAAAAACGAGCTGCCGCACATCTTCGACAGCTTTTGGCGCGGCTCAAATACGGGCAGCAACAACGGCAGCGGCTTGGGACTCTACATCTGCCGCACCCTGATGCGCAAAATGAACGGCGACATTTTCGCCGAGATTCAAGATGAAGAGATGATTGTTACGACCGTTTTTGATATTTCATAAAACACAATGCCGTAGAAATATTTGTGCGGAGGTTTGTGGACAAGATAAGAAGAATCTGGTATCATTATTACAGAGAATACAGTATATGACGTTTTGGGGATGTAGAAATGGAGTTTTTAGTTTCATATGGTTGGTATGCCTTATTGATTGCAGTGATAGGAGATTTGCTTTTTTCAACTATTCTTTCTTGTTTTTACAAAGACTATAATAGTATAAAAATGTCAATTAGCGTTTTAGGGAATCCGCAAAGTCCGGTTAAGCTACCATTTAATTGTTGGATGTTTTTAGAAGGTTTTTTCTTTTTGTTTTCAATTCCGGCGTTATATAATCATTATCGATCAGTTTCTGTATGGATGACAATAGTGCTGATGATTATTATTACAGTATTTGCAGTAGGAGCTTGTATTTTTACTGCGTTTTTTAGCGTAAACAAAACAAAGAGCGAATCAACTACATCATCTAAAATACACGGTGTAGGTTCTGTAATTGGATTTACGCTATTTCTCTTCGTACCGCTGCTGATAGCATTGCTTTCATTTATTAACGGAGAAATGCTTATTGGCGTTATAAGCGTGATCTGTTTTGTTTTAGCAATAACTTTCTTTTCTTTATTTGTAATGTCAGATAAAGAAAAGTTTACAGATACAATCATTTCCAGCGAGGGGCTGTGGCAAAGATTCAATTTGATTTTTATGTATTTACCTCTTGCGATTATATCCGTGAAGAATATCGTTATATGAATTAAATTCTCTTAAAGAATTATTATGCGATAGTGATCGTGCAGTTGATATTCCTAAATAATGAAAGCTAAATTGAACATAACTGAAGAAACATTCTATCACTAATCTGAAGATTAAACAACAGCAAACGCCGCCAAGTAGGAATTAACTCACTTGGCGGCTGAATTTTTTATACGCAAGTCAGTGCTTTTAGTTAAAAACAGAGTCTTTAAAATCCGTGACCTCGTTTATCCAATTGTGCGGCTCAAAGCAGGCGAGCTGTGCGTGTGCGTAGTTTTTGTAGCACCGGATCTTTGTCTGAGGATTCATTTTTTTCAGCTTTTTGGCTGCTTTTTCGGAAATGGATTCATTCCCCTTTGTGCCGTGCATAAACAAAATTTTCATATCAGGGCTGTATGATACAAAATCAAAGCCCTTACAAACACTTCCGAT
>JBGULZ010000253.1:0-4621 GCA_045116595.1 Ruminococcus sp.
CTTGCTCTGCTTACCCTGGAATAACTCGTCTACGTCTACCTTATGCATAATAAATCTCCTTATTTACCGTTTGTTATGATATCGTAAATTTCATCGACCGCGTCCTCAAGCTTATCGTTTACAACGATGTGCTTGTAGCGATCCTTGTATTTTATCTCGTGTTCAACTTCCTTGAGGCGCTTTTTGATAGCGGACTCATCCTCTGTTCCTCTGCCTCTGAGCCTTTCTTCAAGAACCTCCATCGACGGCGGAACTATAAATATGCTCAAAATATCGGGGAAGTTCTCCATCACCTGAAGCCCTCCCTTTACCTCGATCTCGAGCACTACATTGTAGCCTTGGGTGAGCATATCGTTCACCTGATCGATAGGAGTTCCGTAATAATTGTCGCAGTACTTTGCGTACTCAAGGTAACCGTCCTCTTCGATGACCTTCTCAAACTCCTCCTTGGTGACGAAGTTGTAGTCAACGCCGTCGACCTCGTCGGGTCTGGGCGCTCTTGTTGTGTTTGAGACAGAAAGCTTTATGCTGTCGTCTCTCTTCATCAGCTCCTTGAGGATAGTACCCTTGCCTACTCCGGAGCAACCTGAGTACAAAACCAATCTACCCATTTTTTCACTCATCTTTGTCCTCACTTTCTTCAGATCTGTTCTGAATGGTCTCACAGGAAACAGCCGACAGCACAACGTGATTGCTCTCGCAGATCAAAACCGACTTGCATTTTCTGCCGCAGGTCGAATCTATCAGCATTCCGTTAGCCTTAGCCTCCTGTACTATTCGTTTGACGGGAGCGGAATCCGGTGCCGCGACAGCTACAAGCTTGTCAAGGCTGACAAGATTGCCGAACCCTATATTTAATAGCTTCATAAAAACCCTCATTTGAGTTAAAAGAAAAAGTATCTGTAACTCATAACTCTTAACCTACTCTATATTCTGAACCTGTTCTCTGATTTTTTCTATCTCGCCCTTGATCTCTACCACCATATGCGCGAGCGTTGAATCCTGTACCTTTGAGCCGATGGTGTTAGCCTCTCGATTCATCTCCTGGATAATAAAATCTATCTTTCTGCCGACAGGCTCGTCGAGCTCGAGTATCTTTTTGAGCTGGTCAAAATGGCTTCTGAGCCTTACGATCTCCTCCGCTACGGCGACCTTATCGGAAAATACAGCGACTTCGGTGAGCACCCTCTGCTCGTCGATCTCTACGCTGAAGCTCTCAAGCGTCTGGCGGATCCTGTCGAGCAGTCTTTCCTCGTATTCCTTTACGGTCTGCGGCGAGCGTTCCTCGATCTTTTCAACTATACCTAATATAGTCTCGGCGCGGCTGAGGATATCCGCCTTGAGCTTTTCTCCCTCGGTCTCGCGCATAGCGATGAACGAGGTGATGGCTTCCTTTGCCGCCGTGAGCACGTCGGCTGTTATCTGCTCCTCGTCCTCGGGCGCCTTGTGCACCGTGAACACCTCGGGAAAACGCGCTATCGATACAACGGTCACGTCGTTTTCTATCCCGTAGGTCTCGGAGATCTCCTTCATAGCGCCGAGGTAACCCGACACAAGCTGGTGGTTAACCGTGACCTCGGACGGAGTCTGCTCGCTCTGGCTGACGCTTACATAAACGTCTATCTTGCCCCTTGCGACATAAGAGTTCACAAAGCTCTTTAGCTTGTCGTCAAGAAAGTTATAGCCCCTCGGAGTGCGTGCCGAAAACTCAAAGTAGCGGTGATTAACGCCCTTGATCTCAACGGTGATCTCTCTGCCGTTAAGCTCGGTCTCGCATCTGCCGAAGCCGGTCATTGATTTTATCATTAATGCGACTTCCTTTCGAATTGTATAATTTACTTTTTACGTTCCGGATAATTATACCACTATGAGCGCCCTTTGACAATGGAGTTGTTACAAAACTGTAATCAAATAAATCTGAAATTTATGTGATAATTCGCTTACAGAATAATAATGTCATTTTTTACGCTTGATTTATTATCGAAAAAGTAGTATTATATAGGATAGTATTAAAAAGGAGGTATATGTCTTGGACGAAAATAAAGATCTAAAGACCCCTGTGGATCCCGAGATTTCGGATCCTGTTACGGAAAATACACAGCCTTTGGCGGAGGAAGCACAAGCTGCCGCAGAAGACGCCGCGGCTGAAAAGGATTATTCGCTCGATACCTTTGACGACGATAACGATAAAGCCGATGTTCCCGAAGAAGCTGACGGAACCGTTACGGAGCCGGTCGATGACGAAGCTTTACAGCCCGTTGAGGAAGAGGCTGCTCCCAAGCGCAAAAAGCCCATCATTCAGACTACTATCATAATTTCGCTTATAATCGTTATTATCGCGGTGCTCGCGACTCTTGTTGTAAAGGTTTTCTTTGACAAAGAGATCACAGGCACATGGCATTATGTAAGAGAGGTACAGGTCGCCAACCAAGCCGCAACAAGCGATGAGGCTGAATCTACTATCGGTATCGATTATTACTTCGCATTTGCTAACGACGGTACTGTTAAATCGACTATCGGAACCATCACGAGCAAGGGCACATATTCTGTTTCTCAAAACGAGGACGGTCAGTCTGTTGTAACTATTGATGTTTACGATGTACCGACCACCTACTTCTTAAACGGCGAATACACTTACGAGCTCAAGGGCAATATCTTTACCGGCAAGACCTTAGTCCTGTCAAAAGACGCTGCCGACAATACCGGACAGACTCAGACAAGAACATATGAGATGAAGTCCGAAGCCTATAAGGCTCCCGAGCTTGAAAGCGAAGGCGAGTTTGAGAAGAACGACGATCTCATCGGCAAGTGGACTTACAGCACAGGCGAATACAAGCTCGCTTATGAGTTCAACGAAGACGGCACAGCCAAGTATCTTGAGCAGGCTACTTCGATCAATCCCTACACCTACACGCCTGTTAATATCGACATCACTATGAACGGTATTTACAACGTTAAGGACGACACCGCCACCATCACCTACTTCTACATCAAGCAGGCGGATAAGGTAGTTCAGTTCAAGCGCGAGGGCGATATCCTTTATGTCAACGATCCCTCTCTCCCGCTCGGATTCCTGCCGTTCACTAAGGAAGGCGCGGCTCCGGCAAGCGCTGACGAGATCCCCGCTCAGGCTCAGCAGGGTCAGCAACAGGCACAGCAGCTCGCTCAACAGCAACAGGCTCAGCAGGCTACCGAACAGGCAACTCAGCAGGCTGCAAACGCACAGTAATATACAGTATTATTAAGAAAAAACGCTTCCTTTACGGGAGCGTTTTCGTTTTAAAACCTCCACCGCGTGCAAAGTAGCCTTTAAATGATCCGGAGGGTTTGGTGCGCGAAATTATACGTTAAGATATTACTATCATTTAGCGCGAATCGACTGCGGAGGCACTCCGCTCTTGACTCAAAAAAATTCTTGTGATATACTTCTAAAGTAAATCAATAATACAAAGGGATGATCATATGTCAGGACATAACAAATGGAGTACCATCAAACAGAAAAAGGGTAAGAACGACGCGGCTCGCGCAAAGGTGTTCACCAAGATCGGCAGAGAGCTGATCGTTGCCATCAAGACCGGCGGCAGCGCCGACCCCAACGTTAACTCAAAGCTCAGAGATACTATCGCCAAGGCTAAGGCGGCTAACGTTCCCAACGACAACATCGAGCGTATCATCAAAAAGGCGGCTAACGACAGCGATTCAACCAACTACGAGGCTGTTACATACGAGGGCTACGGCCCCAGCGGCGTTGCCGTTATCGTAGAGGCGCTTACCGACAACCGCAACAGGACAGCGGGCGAGGTACGTCACTACTTTGACAAGTTCGGCGGCAATATGGGCGCGCAGGGCTGCGTTAGCTTTATGTTCAACAAAAAGGGCGTTATCATCATCGAGCGCGAGGAGCTCGAAAAGGACGAGGACGCTGTTATGACCGACGCGCTCGAGGTCGGCGCGGCTGACTTTGAGGCTGACGACGATATCTTTACCATCTACACCGAGCCCGAGGATTTCAGCACGGTGCGCGAGGAGCTCGAAAAGCTCGGATATGAGTTCGCTTCCGCCGAGGTCGAGATGGTTCCCGATACCTATGTAAAGCTCGAGGATGAGGAAACCGCGACAAAAATGCAGAAGATGCTCGATATGTTCGAGGACAACGACGATATCCAAAACGTCTGGCACAACTGGGACGAGTAACTCGTCTTTTAGCGCGCCTTTGGAAGCGTTTGTTTAACTTAATACAAAGATCGTGCAACGGCGCGTCTGACCTTAGCAGTTCACTGAGGTTTGACGTGCTGTTTTTTGTTTTGATATTCGCCAAGCTTGTTTATGACCTTAGTAATCGACCGAGGTTTGACCCGCCGTTATTTTATTGTTTTGTAAATATCAAACCTTTAAAAAGGCAGACTGCCCTACCGTGGCAACGGGCGGCGCGTCTGACCTTAGCAATTAACTGAGGTTTGACCCGCCGCTTTTCTTCTTTAAATATATCAAACGTTACCATAACAATCGTAGGGGCGACCTTAGCACGTCGGCAACCTTAGCACGTCGGCAACCTTAGCACGTCGGCAAACCTTTTGTCACTTCGTGACATTTCCCTTAAAAAGGGAATCACCTTTTGGGC
>JBGULZ010000254.1:0-5698 GCA_045116595.1 Ruminococcus sp.
GACCGTTCCCGAGTGGTAGCTGTCGAGCAAAACGGCTTTATATTCGTCCGTAAGCTCAGGGTAGATCATCCCCGGATACGGCCTTAAATACAAAACGCTCCTGTCTATCGGCTTTGACAAAACCTCAAATTCGCTCTCATCTTCGCGGTATTCGGGGTTCAGCATAAACACGCCGTTTTTTACATATCCGTAAGGCTTGTTTTTCAGGCTGAACAGATCGTCTGAAAACGGCAAATGCGGAAGCGCGCGGATCGCGCGGTGGATATCCGCCGCCGGTTCGCCGTCGTTATAATAGGCGATGAACACGCCTCTGCCCTGTCCCGACTTGATAAAGCCGACCGCGGCGCAAAAGTTTTCAAAACCGTTTGAGCGGCGGTGATCGAGCGGATAATTTGCGGACACAAGCACTATCGGGGTTTGACACAAGCCGAATCTATACGACAAAAACGCTCCTGTATACTGCAGGGTATCCGTACCGTGACAGACGATCACGCCGTCATAACGGGTCAGATCGTATCCGCTGATACAGTCATACAGGGCGTTGAGGTTTTCCGCCTGCAGCTCCTCGCTCAAAATACAGTACGGCTCAACGGTATCAAACTCGGCGCTGCGGTCATGATCTTTGTACATATCGAGCAGCATATATCCGTTTTCTTTTTCGGGAGACAGCACGCCGCCCTTGCTTGAACAGGCTATCGTGCCGCCCGTAAAAACAGTCAAGATCTTCATAGCATTACTTCATTCTTTGTTATAATAAATACGGGCGGGCAATGCCCGCCCCTAAGATTTTAAACGTCCAAGTCGTTCATTACCATACCGGTGATCATTTTGGGATAGAAGTAGGTCGACTTTTGCGGCATCTTCTCCCCCGCCGCGGCAACGTCGCGGATCTCCGTGACCCTTGTGGGGTTGAGGATAAACGAGCACTGGAAATTGCCCTTATCGACCTTCAAGATCGCTTCCTCAAAGAACTTGGTGTAGGTAAGGTTGATCTGGTTCGCCATATTCTCCTTATCGATACCCATAGTCTTTTCGAGGATAAGCGAGTGGAGCACGCTTACGTCAAGCTGCTGTGACGCCTCGCTGAGCTCGGGCAGGATCTTGCCCATCACCTCGATATCCTTTAAGACGAGCAGATACCACTCGCCCTTGCCGCAGTAAAAGCCGAACGCCTTTTCGCCCTTTTTATACTGCTTTGTGAGCTCGGAGTTGATGTTTCCTACGCTGGTGAACTTTGTTATATCAAAATATTCCTCACAGCCCTTTAGCACAGCCTCTTTGTCAAAGCTTTTAAGGTCGCGCACCATACGGTGGGTCGGGAATACAACAAGCCCCGGGTGCTGCATATCGACGAGGTATATCATCTGGTAATCCTGCGGATCGCCCTCTTTTGAGATACCGTTCTCGCGGCAGTAATCGCGGTAATTGAGCGCTGTCTCGTAGCGATGATGTCCGTCGGCGATATAGAGCTTGCGGTCGGTAAAGTCGTTTATGAGCTTTTTGATCACCTTTTCGTCGGTGATGACCCAAAGCCTGTGGGTGATGTGGTCGTTATCGGTGAACTTCTGATCGGGGTCGCGTTCGGACAGCTCGTCGATAGTGTTGAGCGTTGTGTGCTCATCATCCATATACAGCGCGTAGATCTGGCTGAAATTGCAGTTTGTAGCCTTCATAAGGTTAAAACGGTCTGTCTTTGCCTTTGAAAGCGTGAATTCGTGGGGCAAGATGACTCCCTTTGAGAACTCCTCGACCTTTACGCGCGCGATTATTCCCTTGATGCTTGAGCGCTTGTTATAGGCGTTGAATTCCTCCTCATATACATAAATAGCCGGTTTGTCCTCGTGCACAAGTATGCCCTTGTCGCGCCAGAGGTCAAGGATATCGCCCGCGTTTTTATAGACGTCCTCTCCCTCCCTGGGAAGCTCGAGCCTGATGACATTGTACTCGTTCTCGGCTATGTATTCAAGTCTTTCTTCCTCGCTGATTATGTCATAGGGCGGGCAGCAAAGCTGATCTATCTTGCCCGCGAGGCGCGTGTCGTACCTCATACCCCTGAACGGTTTGATCTCTGCCATAAAAATTACTCCTCACTGTATATTATTCTTCCTAAGTGCTTTATAAATCAATATCCGTTTGCCTCAGCCGCGGCTGCAGCCTGCTCAAATGTATACCCCTTGAATATGAGCTTATCTATCAGCTCATCCTTTGTATATGTTCCGCTGCCGATGATCGCTTTTGCCTCGTCGGACGCCATTTTATTCCAGTCCGCTCCGCAGTTGTTGGCGGCGTACTCGGCGTCGGCGGTCGAGAAACCGTCCTGCTGAAGCTTGTCAACCAAAGACGTGTAGGAATAGCTGCCCGAGTCGACATACTTTTTGGCGGCTTCCACCGCGGATGAAGCTCCCGACTGTCCGCCGGATGACTCAGCGGCTTTTGCTCCGTTGACCGCCTGGTCGTGGGTAAAGCCCTCGGATTCGAGCTTTTCAACAAGGTTATCGTATGAGTAACCGCCCTGTCCCGACAAAGCTACAGCGCGTTTTTCCGCCTGCTCGTTCCAGTCGGCGCCGCAGTTGTCAACGCCGTATTCGGCGTCCTCCTCAGCGTAGCCCATATAAACAAGCTCGTTGTAAAGACCGCTGTATGAATAATTCGCTTTCGCGAGGAACTGCTTAGCCTCGGCTACTGCCGCTTCCTTGGCGGAGCCGTAAGGCGTGACGCCCGTTGTGGTTTCTGCGGCAGCCGGCGCTGTCGTTTCCTTTGTATCCGGTTTAGTTGTCGCGACTGTCGCGGCGGCAGTTGAAGCCGGAGCGGTAGTGTCGTCTGAGCTCTCTTCCTTTTTATCTCCGCAGGCGCAAAAAAGCACGCATAACGCGGCGCAGAGCGATATAAGAATCAGCTTTTTCAAATCCAAAACTCCTTTACTCTTTATTTTACAGGCAAATAATTGTGCCTTAACTTTTATTATACTAAAAATCGGTGTTAAAAATCAATATTTTTCCGAATTTTCTTGTCTGTTATGGTATTTTTTTTGCGGCTGTGTTATAATTAGCGCGAAGGAATGATTTTATGAAAGACATTTACCCCGATTTTTATAAACGATTCAAATGTATTGCCAACCGCTGCGAGGACAGCTGCTGCAAGGACTGGGATATCGACGTTGACAGCGAGACCGAAAAATTTTACAACACGGTCAAAACCCCGCTGGGCGACAAGATACGCTCGCTGACCTACACCGACGAATACGGCGAAAGGGTCTTTAAGTCCTCGGACGGCAGATGTCCGTTCTGGAACGACGATATGCTCTGCGATATTTACATCGGCTTGGGAGAGGAGCACCTCAGCCGCACCTGCGCGAACTTCCCGAGGGTCAAGGTGAATTTCGGCGATTTCAGGGAAAACATCCTGTCCTTTGCCTGCCCCGAGGCGGCGAGGTTTATGCTAAAGGCCGACAGCAGCGCCTATGCCGACTTCGGCGGCGAATACGAGCTTAAAGCCGGCGAGGACGACGAGGACTATATGAGCTTTTTGCTAAAGGCGAGGAACCGCTCGGTGGAGCTGCTCACAAACCAAGACGAGCCGTTTGCCTACAGGCTCGCGGATTGCCTTGAATTCAACGCTCAGGTTCAAAGCCTGCTCAACGGCGAAGAACCCGCTCCGCTGAAAAGCGTTGACACAGAATGTACGGCGGACTTCATATTTGATATGCACGAGCGTTTTGAGATCATGAGCAGCCGCTGGCGCTCATATCTTGAAGAAACTGCCGAAAAAGCGGACGAGCTTACTATCAGCGCGGATTTTGAGCGCGATTTTGAAAAGTTCGCGCTGTACTACATCTACCGCTACTACCTTGAAGCGGTGAACTCGAACGACGTTATGTACTCGATAAAGCGGATAGTCTGCGCGTATATCGTGACCGGCAAGATGGACGCGCTCTTTGCCGAAAAAGATTATCCTCTCAGCAGGATGAGGGTTTTGCAGAGGTACTCAAAGGAGGTGGAGCACTCCTACGACAACACCGAAGCGCTCAACGCCGAATTTGACAAGGACAAAAGATTTGAGGCTGAAAACCTCATCGCGATACTTGAAAACCTTGTCAATTAACAATGTACAATTAACGATTAACGGTTTTGGTCGGGAAGAAAAGCAGGCAGTATAGGCTGACTTTTCTTCCCGAATGTATCAATATGGTGCTGATTTTTATATAACACAAAAAAGGTCGCTAAGCTCTTTTGATCGGGCTTAACGACCTTTTACTTTTAATTGTTAATTAAAAAATCTTACGCTTTTTTCGCAAATTTATTTATCTTTCCCGAAGCGAATTTCTGGATTTCCGCCGAATCGAGGATATCGGCAACGCCGTCACCGTTTACGTCGGCGGCTGCAATCTGTTCGGGCGTCAAATCAGCTTTTCCCGACGCGTATTTTTGAATGGCTGCAGAGTCGAGAATATCGACTGCATTGTCTCCATTTGAGTCGCCTGCTATTGATTCTGCCTTTAAAATATTGCAGACCAGATATTCAGGAGCCACCGCGCTCTTGGAAGACATTGAAAAATAATATGTTTTTCCCGCCTCAAGGCGATAGTAGGCATTGAGCGTATCATCATATAAAACATTGCTTTTTTCGGAAATGCTTTCCCCATCCGCTGTAACAGCACTCGCCCTTAGGTATTCCGAATGAATATGGTATTTTACATCGGCAGCGGCAAAAGAATAATTGCCGGTTACCTCAGGGGTAAATTTTACATATTCAGAAGAGCAGATGTCATAATAGTAATTTAAACTTTTAGATTTATTAAGCACAAAATCAAATGCTCTGTTTACAATGATAGTAAAAGACTTCATATCTACATAATTTGGATCGTTTTTATTATAAGTTAGTTTTAAGTAATACTTCGTGCCCGCCTGACATTCATAAGCAAAAACATCCTCGCAAAGGGAATTTTTGTTTTCATCGAGCAATTCAATGCTCATTTTCACTTCCCTGGCATCCCAGTCTTCGCCGGTCGGGGAAATCCAATCAATTCTCTCAAATGTATAAATTCCGTCCTCCTCAGGGACAAATTTTAAGTAAGCGATATGATTATTTGGATCGTCTGTTTCAGTTTGCTCAAAGTTATATTTACCTCCAAAGAATCTTTCTCCGACTGTAACGCGCTCTTCGTCATCGGGTATATCCGGTTCCGCTGTTGTAGGCTCCTCGGTTGTTGCGGGCTCTGTTGTTGCATCGGAACCGGGCACGTCGCCGTAATCCAAAATGTTGAACGATGTGACAATATCTCCCGTGTCGCGTGTGCAGGTTTGATACCCTGCACTATAATATTCTGAGGAATCTAAAGTAATTATGTCTCCTACTGTTGTAGTATCTTTGATTTCAAAGATAACTTTTACAAACCCTTGTCCAGCATCAAGAGACACTGAAAAATAACCGCTGTCAGCAGCGTATAGGGACGCCTTGTAGTTCCCGTAAATATCCTTGTTCGAATAATCAAACTCGCCACCAGGGAATTCAATCATATTTTGGATATCTACAGCAGAGGCAACCTCTGTATTGTAGCGGGCATGAAGTTCATACCCAATTATTTCAGTGGCATTTGTTGTGGCAACAATGTACTCAACAACACCGTTTTTATAAACAGTGTCGTCGGGCTCTGCCGTGGTCGCCGAAACCGACGCGGTGGTTGATACGGTAATTCCCG
>JBGULZ010000255.1:0-1771 GCA_045116595.1 Ruminococcus sp.
CGAGATATCGACCCTGCTGTATAGGCTCTTAGAGGATATGGGCATACCCGAAGCCCTCAAAAAGCTGTATGATGATTTTGTAGATTACGGCGAGGCTGATTTCGCTGCCGAGCAGATAAGGATCTGGGAGCTGCTTATGGACGCCCTCGACAAAACCGTGGCGGTAATAGGGGAGACCCGGCTTTCGGCAAAGCGGTACTACGAGCTTTTATCAAGGCAGATACATTCGATCGACTTCGCCGAGATCCCGCGCAAGCTCGACTGCGTGACTGTGACCACCGCCCAAAGGGTGAGGATCTCATCCCACAAGGCGGCGTTCGTTATCGGCTGTAACGACGGAGTTTTCCCCGCGGCTCCCAAAAGCACGGGGCTGTTCTCGGCATACGAGCAAAAGCTGCTTATCCTCAACGACCTCGATTTTACCGAGGACTTTTCAGACGTCGCCAACCTCGAGACATATATGGCGTACTGCTGTATCACCGCGGTGTCGGACAAGCTGTTTGTCACTTATCCCACGGTCGATCTAAAGGGCGAAAAATTCAAGCCCTCGCAGATAATCAAAGAGGTATCGGCGGCATTCCCCAAAATCACCGTGCTCGACAAAACCGACTTTGACTACATAACAGCCGATTCTATGCTGGCGCTAAAGCCCGCGTTTGAAGAATACGCGCGTTCACTCAGCGGCAGCAGAGAGCTTGCCGGTCTGCGCGAGTTTTTTGATAACGACAGCGAATACAAATCAAAAGCGGAGGCGGTCAGGCGTGCCGCTCAAAAGTCTCCGTTTGTGATAGAGGATAAGAAAAACGCGGAGGAACTCTTCGGCGAAAGGCTCAACATCTCAGCCTCTCAAATAGAAAAATTCAGCAACTGCCCGTTCTCGTACTTCTGCAATTACGGATTGCGTATCCGCGAGCGATACAAAGCGGAGATCAACCCGATGGAGTACGGCACGCTTGTGCACTATATCCTCGAGGTTTTCTTCGATACATTTGATAAAAGCGAATACAGCGTGATGGGCGATGATGAGATCACCCGATTTATAAACGACACGCTCTCCGATTATCTTGTGACGCACTTCGGCGGCGGGGATAACAAAACGGGCGGGTTTATGTTTGAGCTAAAGGTACTCAGCGGCAACGTTTTGATTTTGCTAAAGCATATCATCGAGGAGCTGTCCCAGAGCGATTTTGAAGTAGCCGACTGTGAGCTCAATATTTCCGAGGAAATACCCGCCTATACCGTCAAGCTCAAAAACGGTCACACCGTGTCTATCCGCGGAAGCGTGGACAGGGTGGACGTTATGGAAAAGGACGGGGTAAAATACCTGCGCGTTATCGACTACAAAACAGGGCAAAAGGACTTTAAGCTCAGCGATATCCTCTACGGCGTAAATCTGCAAATGCTCATTTACCTGCACTCGATCGAATCCACAGGCAGGCAAAAGTACGGGGAGATCGTTCCCTCGGCGGTGCTTTATATGCCGGGCACGGCTCCGACTATCGCCGCGGATAATATGACCGATGAAAAGATAAAAAAAGAGCTTGACTCAAAGCTCAAAATGAAGGGCGTCGTGCTCGACGACAGAACCGTTATCCACGCTATGGACAAGACCGACGCCGCAACATATATCCCCGTAAAGCTCGAATTTGACAGGCGGCAGTCATCGAGCAGACTGAGCGGCGACGAGTTCAACGCGGTATTCAAAAAGCTCGATTTGACCGTTGCCGATATGGGCAACAGGCTCTACGACGGCAAAATAGAAGCCGCCCCG
>JBGULZ010000256.1:0-7981 GCA_045116595.1 Ruminococcus sp.
GAGATATTCATCCCGATGGCGGCGGCTCTCTCTGAGGGTCAGCGCAGCGGCTTACCCTTCGTTAACCTTGAACAGCTCTTGACCTTCGCCTTTACATCAGCAAAGGCTTGGAAGAATTATGTGGATGAAAACAAGGCAAATTTCGGCAAGCCGGAGGATGTTTCGGTCTATCAGAACATCGACCGCGATCTGTATAAGGAAGACGGATCAGTCGCACTGACCGGCGCCGCTCAGCGCGCGAACAATACCGCCGACGGCACAACAGGCGATAAAGAAGCGAAGATGGACACCATCTCAAAGATCACGGCTATCAGCTGGTTTGCGACCGCAGGCTGCGTTGCCGCCACTATCACAACGTTTGTGCTGAAAAACAATTTTACCAAAAACGTGATCGCTTATTCAAAAGGCTTGGGCTTTGCCGAAGAACAAACCTTGAAGTTGATATATGATAATAAAGAGTATACTAATTATTTTTATAATACCTCGATCGAAGATTGGCAATATGACAGATACCTTATGACAAATAAAGCCCGTTTAGCGATCAAGCTCTCCAAAATTTTTACTGTCGTGACAATGGCGGTCGCCGTGTTCTCCGCGGTAATGACGATCATCGACCTTTGCCGCGACAAGAGCATTGAGCAGCTCCCGATCCCGAATTACCTGGTAGATAACTACACCGACGGCGACGGCGGAAGCTACGCGCTAAACTACAAAGCTGTCGAATGTAACCGCGAGGAATACTTCGGCAAGGATTATAAAAAGCAAAAAGGAAATTGCGCCGACCTAAACGCCGACGAGGGCAAGCAGTGGCTCGTTCTCTACGCTTCCAAGAATTCAAAGGCAGGAAAGCCGTTGAGATTGGATATCAGCGTGCAGGAGAGCAGCGAGGCTCCCATCAGCTTTACCCGCTCCGTCCACCTGTTCGGAGAAAAGGGCGCGGTCAACCTCGTGAGCGGCGCGTTCAAGAATTATTCTACCTTCAGCAGCACCTGGCAGAATCTGACGGATGAATATACAATGTATATTTTTATTAAGGAATCGTTCGATAGCAAGACCTACGACGAATCAGCAGGCAATATGACCGCTTCAAGCTTTAACGGCGGAATTTTAGCGATAGCCGGCTTCGGCGGACTCATCCTCGGCGGAGCGCTCGGCGCGGTCATAGCAGTATTGATATATAAAAACAAAAAGAAAAAGGAGACGGCACAATGAGGATATTAAAAAGCATAAGAATTATCGCGGCGCTTATATTGACGCTCACAACTATCGCGCTTGTTCCTATGAATACCGTCGGCGCGGCGGATAACAACGGCAAATATGTTTCCGAGGTCTTTGTCGCCTACGGCAAGGACGCGAACGAAGCTAAAAAGACACTTGAAGATAAAGGCTTTACCCCGGTCGACGGTAACCTCAACGACGGCGGCAAAACATACGCTATGATGGGCTACAAAACCACCGACGACATCCGCGAGTCCATCACCGACCTCGCTGTGATGAATATGGACGGCAACTACAACACGACCGAATACAGTGAGATACTCAGAGCAAAAGAGGTCAAGGTCTCAGAGATGCTGACTGACTTTATGGCGGCAATCAGGGAATACCGCGCGAATCTCAAAGCCGGCAAAGCCAAGGCAACGGTCGTTCGCGATATCCTCAACAAGCTGACCGATGATGATACGGGCATGAAGATGGGCGATCTGCTGAATTCCGAGACCTTGCAGGATAAGGTCGGTATCAAGCAGAGCATCAACCACCAAAATCCCGACAAGCTGCCCAATCTGCTGACGATTTTTATGCAGGGCAATTCATTTCTGATCACAATGATTGAAACGCTCTTGGCGATCTCGGCGGATACAGCCGACAACACTTGGATCGACCGTTTTTCCGAGCTTGATTACGACACTCTGCTCGATCAGCTTGAAGATACCCGTCCCGACCTCAACACCGATACCAAGCGCGTGCAGTATCTCGATAACGAATACGGCGCTGTCGTTTCTCAGCTGTCTACCGAAGCCGCACAGCTGCGCGCCGATCTGATCGATTATGAACAGACCGGCTTGGACGTCACAAAGGCAACGCAGGAGGATATAAACAATACCTTCGGCAATGTTGACGCTATCGAGGACGAAGACGCTAAGGCGGCGGTCGCTCAAAAGATACTTGGCTGGTCTGAGACCGGCGCGATCTATGAGTATCTGAAGAATTACGAGGGCGGCAATTTCAAAAAAGGCGAGCTGCTCGAATTCTTTAAGGAGGAGCCGGAGGATGACGAGTGTTATTATACGATGGCGGCGGCACTGTCCGAGGGTCAGCGCGGCGGTATGGAATTTGTAACGCTCAGGTCGCTGATCCGCTACGCTTTTCTTGAACCCGAAAAAATAAAAGAAGAGATCAATTCCGATTCCGATCTGAGCAAAACGGAAAGCGAATCCGTTTACAAGGGCATCAACCGTGAGCTGTTCAATAGGGACGGTTCCATCGCATATACCACCGAGGCAACAAGAACGAATAATCTTGCGTCTCAAGGAGGCGATACTACATCTTGGTTACAAGAGCACTACACGGTGTTCCAGCTATGGGCGTTAACAGTACTGACCGGTCTGGGAGCGGTTTCCTGCAAAGCGGTTCTGAAAAATCTGGTTCGTCAAGAGGCATACTATTATAGCCATCGTCGTGGTGGTATAGCATATGCAAATGCGCAGACTGCGGGTGTTGCCGATTTAGGATATAAAATTTTCAAATACGCCTGCATCGTATTAGCTCTGATCTCGGCAGGATATACCATTTATGAGCTCGCTCAGACAGAAGAAGTCAAGCTCGAGCCAATCCCAAAATACTTTGTAGACACAAAGACCACCGAGGACGGCAGCTCATATGAATTATATTATGAGGCAGTGCAGTGCAACCGCGCGGACTACAATCAAAACCAAAAGCAGACCGGAAGCTCGGCTGACCTTTGCGCCGACGAGGGCAAGCAGTGGCTGGTTCTGTCTGCTTCTAAGAACTCTATGGCAGGAAAACCGCTCACACCGAATTTCAATTACAACACAAAGGCGGAATCGCCCGCCGATATGAGCGGCAGCATCCATATGATCGGCGAGAACGGCGCGACCAACCTCGCAAAGGAAGAGTACAGGAATTATTCCAAACTCTATTCAGCCTATAACAGTGTGAAAAAAATCTTTACGGATCAGTGCAAGGCTTATGTTTTCTATAAGCTCAGCGACATATCCAAGACCTACGACGAAGCCGCGGGCAATATGACCGCGTCCTCCTTTAACAACGGAATTATCGCGATCTTCGGCTTCGGCGGAATCGCGCTCGGCGCGGTGCTCGGCGTACTCATCACTGTTCTTGTAAAAAAGAAAAAGAAACAAGCGGAGTAATACAGACATTACTTTTCAGGGGCGTGCAAATCACGCACGCGGGTCGTATCAATATAGAAGGAGAATAATTATGAGGATCTTAAAAAGCATAAGAGTTATCGCGGCGTTGATATTGACGCTCACAACTATTGCGCTTGTTCCGATAAATACCGTCGGCGCGGCGAGAGGTAAAGGCAAATATGTTTCAGAGGTCTATGTAGCTTACGGCAAGGACGACTACGAAGCGAGAAAAACGCTCGAGAATAAAGGCTACACCCCGGTCGAGGGTAACCTCAACGACGGCGGCAAGACCTACGCTATGATGGGTTACAAAACCACCGACAACATCCGCGATTCCATCACCGACCTCGCGGCAATGAATATGCGCGGCGACTACAGCGTTGAGGACTACAAAACGCAGTTGAAACAGCAAAAGACCGAGATCGCGGAATCCGTCAACGAGCTCATGGCTGTCATCAAAGAATACCGCGCTAACCTCAAAGCAGGCAAAGCTAAGGCTCTTTATGTTCACGACGTCCTCAACAATTACACCGATGACGACACCAAAATGGCAATGGGCGATCTGTTCAACAGTGAGACCTTGCAGGACAAGGTGGGTATCACCGAGAGCGTTGAAGCTCAGAACCCCGACAAGCTTCCCGACCTTGTGACTATCCTGATGCAGGGCAACGCGCAGGTCATCAAGTCGATCGAATCAATGCTCGCGATCGCGTCCGACACCGCCGACAACAGCTGGATCGACCGTTTTGCACAGCTTGATTACGACGCTTTGCTCGACAAGGTCGAAAAGGAGCGTCCCGAGCTCAATACGGAAACAAAGCGCAAGCAATACATCGAGAATCTTTATGAAACAGAAGCCGCGCTTCTCGGCGCGGACACTTTGGAACTTCGTAATAAGCTCCTTGATTACGAGGCGATGAACCTGCATATAGATACGGCGACCCCGGAGGATATCGAAAAGACCTTCGGCGATTCAAAAACCGACGAAAAATCGGTGTTCAAAAAGCAGGAGTGGCTCAAGATCGGTGAGATCTATGAAAATCTGAAAAACTACGAGGGCGGCAAATACAAAAAAGGCGATCTGCTCGCATTCTTCCTTGAGGAAAAAGACCCCGGGGACACAGAGCTCTTTATCCCTATGGCTGCGGCGCTTTCTGAGGGTCAGCGTTACGGCGCGATCTTTGTCAGTCTGGATGAGCTGCTCAGATATGCGTTCACTGACGACGCAGGCTGGAAAAAGGTATACGAAGATAGTAAGAACAAATTAGCAGCACCGAAGAAGGTGTCGGTATATCAGAATATCGACCGCGGTCTGTACAAGGATGACGGCTCCGTCGCTCTGACAGGCGCGGCACAGCGCGCGAACAACACCGCCGACGGTACGACCGGAAGCAAAGATGAACAGATGGATACCTATACCTTGATCACCGCGATAACGTATGTTTCGACGGTGTGCGGCGCGGGATTAGCGATTATTTCAAATACTATTGCAAACTCGGCTGTCAAAGCTGCCGCTTACGATTATATCGAGGATGAGTTTATTCAGATGTATTTGGATAAAATCATGGATGATGATGCATATGAACTATTTAAGAACGCAGTCACTGACAGTGATTTTACATTAGAATTATACAGATCAGATAAAGTGTACACGGGAGTCGAGCAGCTGGGTCTGTATAACAAGGCGCGTTTTATGATACGGCTCACAAGGATAATATCGTTCATTACGATGGCGATCGCGGTTGGCGCGGCCGTCCTGACGATCATCGACCTGTGCCGCGATAAGACCGTAGAACAGCTCCCGATCCCCAAATATATGGTAAATAATTACACCGACCCCGACGGCGGCAACTACGCGCTCAACTACAAGGCGGTCGAGTGTAACCGCGGGGAATATTTCGGCAAGGATTATAAAAAGCAAAAGGGCAGCTGCGCAGACCTGAACGCCGACGAGGGCAAGCAGTGGATAGTCCTCTACGCTTCTAAAAATTCCAAGGCAGGTATGCCAATAACTCCCGATTTTGTTATTCAGAACAACAACAAAGCTCCTTACGGTTACGAGGGCAATGTTCACCTGATAGGCGAAAAGGGAGCGGTCAACGTGATAAGTCCTGCTTTCCAAAACTATTCGACCTACATCGCCGTATGGAAGAACATCTCCGGCGACGATTCCAGGTACATCTTCTCAAGGCTCAGCACAGATGTAAAGACCTACGACGAAGCCGCGGGCAATATGACCGCTTCAAGCTTTAACGGCGGAATGATCGCGATCTTCGGCGTCGGCGGACTGATCCTCGGCGGAGCGCTCGGCGCGGTCATAGCTGTATTGATAACCAAAAATAAAAAGAAAAAGGAGACGGAACAATGAGGATCTTAAAAAGCATAAGAGTTTTCGCGGCGCTTATATTAACGCTGACAACTATCGCGCTTGTTCCGATCAATACCGTCGGCGCGGCGGAAAATAAAGGAAAATATGTTTCCGAGGTCTTTGTAGCCTACGGCAAGGACGCAAACGAAGCTAAAAAGACTCTTGAAGATAAAGGCTTTACGCCTGTAGACGGTAACTTAAACGACGGCGGCAAGACCTACGCTATGATGGGCTACAAGACCACCGACGACATCCGCGACTCCATAACCGACCTCGCGGCAATGAATATGCACGGCGACTACAGCGTGGAGGAATATAAAAACCTGCTCAAAAATCAAAAGACCGATATCGCGGAATTCCTCACCGAGTTTATGACGGTCATCAGGGAATACCGCGCTAACTTCAAAGCCGGCAAGCCAAAAGCCGTATACGTTCACGACATCCTCAACAACTACATAGAGGACGACACCAAAATGAAGATGGGCGACCTGCTCAATTCCGAGACCTTGCAGGATAAGGTCGGAGTGAACGAGAGCGTCGAGGCTCAAAATCCCGACAAGCTCCCTGACCTTGTTACCATCCTTATGCAGGGCAACGCTCAGGTGATCAAGTCGGTCGAGGTTCTGCTTTCAATGGCGACCGATACATCCGATAGTTCTTGGCTTGACCGCTTTGCCGCTTCCGATTACGACGCTATGCTCGACAAGCTCGAGGAGGAGCGTCCCGAGCTCAACACCGAGACAAAGCGTCAGCAGTACCTTGACAATATCTACGGAGATTTTGCCGTAACTCTCGGCACTGAGACCTCCGCACTGCGCAACCGTCTGAACGATTACGCGGCTGCGGATTTGAAGATCGACACCGCGACAGAGGAAGATATCAAAAAGACCTTCGGCGATATTGAAAATGACATAGACGCCCTTATCAAATACAGGGAATGGCTCACGGCAGGTACTATCTACGAGGGCTTAAATAAATACGAGGGCGGAAAATACAAAAAAGGCGAGCTGCTCAACTTCTTCCTCGAAGAGCACGAGCCCGAGGATGTTGAGACATTCATCCCGATGGCGGCGGCTCTCTCTGAGGGTCAGCGCAGCGGCTTACCCTTTGTCGATTTAGAACAGCTCTTGACCTTCGCCTTTACAACGGCAAAGAGTTGGAAAAATTATGTAGAAGAAAACAAAGCTGATTTCGGCAAGCCGGAGGATATTTCGGTCTATCAGAACATCGACCGCGGTCTGTATAAGGACGACGGCTCCGTCGCCCTGACCGGTGCGGCACAGCGCGCGGACAATACCGCTGACGGTACCACCGGAACTAAAGAGGAGCAGATGGATACCATCGCCAAGATCACGGCGATCAGCTGGGCTGCGACTGCCGGCTGTGCTGTCGTTACGCTCGGAGCAATAGCTGTAAGAAACATTATGCTCAAAGCTTTTGAAGGCGATTTGTCAATAATATATAATAGTACATCCTATAACCAATTTGTTAAGATGGCGAATAGTTTTTGTAATCCTGAAAGTATTAGGCAACTCTCAAGAATGCGTTTTGCAGTCCAGCTTACACGCTTAATTGAGGTCATAACGATCGCAGTTGCGGTATTCTCCGCAGTCATGACCATCATCGACCTCTGTCGCGACAAGAGCATAGAACAGCTCCCGATCCCAAATTACTTAGTAAATAACTATACTGACGCGGACGGCGGCAGCTACACGCTGAACTACAAGGCGGTCGAATGTAACCGAATGGAATACTTCGGCGCCGATTACAAAAAACAAAAGGGCAGCAGCGCCGACCTAAACGCCGACGAAGGCAAGCAGTGGATCGTCCTCTACGCTTCAAAGAACTCAATGGCGGGCAGACCCTTAACTCCCGATTTTGTCATTCAGGACAGCAGCAAAGCTCCCTCCGGCTATGAGGGCAACGTTCACCTTATCGGCGAAAAGGGCGCGGTAAACGTAGTCAGCAACGCGTTCAAAAATTACTCGACATTCAGCACCGTATGGCAAAACATAACCGGTGATTACTCAAAATATATTTTCTTAAAGCTCAGCAACGACATCAAGACCTACGACGAATCAGCGGGAAATATGACCGCTTCAAGCTTTAACGGCGGAATGATCGCGATCTTCGGCTTCGGCGGACTTATCCTCGGCGGAGCGCTCGGCGCGGTCATAGCCGTATTGATAACCAAAAACAAAAAGAAAAAGGAGACGGCACAATG
>JBGULZ010000257.1:0-8361 GCA_045116595.1 Ruminococcus sp.
CGGTGATCGATCCCGAATGGGGCGCAACGCTTCCTGCTTATCAGCTTGCCGCCGGCATCACGGATATTATGATGCACACGATGGAGCGCTATTTTATTCCCGGCATCAAGTGCGACCTCACCGACGAGATCGCCGAGGGCTTGCTGCGCACCGTTATCAAAAACGGCGCTGTTGTTGTGCAAGACCCATCCGATTATGATGCGATGGCAGAGGTGTTTTGGGCTTCGAGCCTGTCGCACAACAATCTGACCGAGTGCGGCAGAGGAAAAGACTTCTCTGTTCACAAGCTCGGTCATCCGCTTTCCGCACGCTTCGGTGTAACTCACGGAGCGTCTCTTGCTTGCGTTTGGGGTGCGTGGGCTTCCTCACTGTACCGTGACGCGTTGCCGCGCTTTGCGCAGTTCGGCAGACGTGTTTGGAATGTATGCGATGAGGACGACGAAGCCGCCGCAAAGAAAGGCATTGAAAAAACCGTCGCGTTTTTCCGTTCCATCGGAATGCCTGTTTGTCTTGCGGATCTGAACGTTGATGTCACCGAGGATATTTTGCCGCAGCTTGCGCTTGACGCGACAGCAAATGACACACTTCGCTTGTCAAGAATCCGTCCGCTTAACGCAAAAGATGTTGAAGCGATATACCGTTTGGCGATAGATTTTCCGCAGAAAGGGTGCTGATCGTGACAAAACAAAAGCCTAAAGTACCCTCAGCTGTGATTTCATGGTTCTTTCTGCTGTATTTCGTGATACTCTTTGCAGAACGGCTTCAAAGTCTGTTTCGCGCGGCAGCTGCGAATCAACTTTTTATGGACGCGTTTGAAGGCGTTGCGAGTATGATCGTTTCGCTTTCGCTCTTGTCCGCAGTTATACTGCTTGCGTTTTGCAACAAAACCTTTTGGAAATCGCTGACCGGCAAAGCGGAGCCGGACTATAATATGATGACCGTCACCGCAGGTGTGATCCTCGTTTCGGGAATGATACACACGGAATACACCATCCCGGGAATACAATTTGCGTCCTACGGTATGCTGATCGTCGCTATGATCTTGCGCGCGATACAGCTAATGCCCGAAAGCAAAAACCGCTTTGGGCTGTGGTATTCGCTGATTTACCTTACCGTATTTTCAATGGCGATACCGGTTGTTTACAAGCATTACACGCTGACGAACGCGACTCTGTTTCACGTTATTGAATACTGCGTTATGTTCGCCTTGGTATGCTCATTCACTTTGATGCTGCGCCGTTTGTTTTTGGGACGCGGAGAAAATCTTCTCTTATGGCTCCCGTTCGCGATCATGGCGGTCGGAGACGCCGTTGTTCTGTGGATGGGTTGGACAGCGGAAGTCAACACCTTCGTTCTGATTTTCGCAGCGCTCTCGGTCGTCCTTTTCTTAATCGGAAAAATCATTTTTGCAATAAAAAATTAAGGAGATTTGAATGATGCTCCAACGACGGATATTCTACATAGCCGATATGCACTTTGGGCATAAGAATATACTAAAATATGATAAGCGGCCTTTTGCCGACACCGGGCAGATGGACGAGGAGATCATCCGCAGGTGGAACGAGCGCGTGTGTGATGATGACACCGTGTATGTCCTCGGCGACGCGTTTTTTAAGGGCGAGGAAAGAAGCATTGAAATAATGAAGCGCCTGAACGGGCACAAACGCCTCATCCGCGGCAATCACGACCGCAACAACGGTAAGCTGCTAAAGCTGTGGGAATCCGTCAGTGAGTACGAAGAAATCAAGGACGGCGGACATTTGGTCGTGCTGAGCCATTATCCGATGATGTTCTACGATCATCAGCACGACGGCGCGGTGATGCTGTACGGTCACGTGCATAACACAAGAGAATGGGAGCTTGTCGAGAAGTGGCAGCAAGAGCTGTGGCAAATGGATATTCCTGCGCGCATCATCAACGTCGGATGTATGATGGACTATATGGATTACGCGCCAAGGACGCTTGATGAATTGCTTGCCGCCCGCAGCGATAAGTCAGCAAAAACAAATCAGGAGGTATGATCATGATAACCGAATCCTACAGTGAAGAAAGAGAAGCGCTGTTTTCACCGGGCGCTTTTTTAGGCGAACGCAAACACCTTTGCGATACCGCGATCGCAACTTTTTCGGGCGAGATCTATCAGGCTGTCATCGACAAATACCCCCACCGCGAGGTCGGGAATATCAGCTCGGCAAACGGCCGCAAACCGATCTATGCCATTGAGATCAACGGTAAGGAAATCGTATTTTATTTATCGTCTATCGGCGCCTGCCTTGCCGGGATAGATATCATCGAAACGCAATGGCAAACGGGCGTCAAAAATCTCATTATCTTCGGCTCATGCGGCGCATTGGACAGCGAAGCGACCAACGGAAAATATATCGTCCCCACGCAGGCGTACCGCGACGAGGGTATGTCCTATCACTACGCGCCGCCTGCCGATTATATGGAAATCAAAAACAGCGAAAGGCTTGCGGAAATATTTGAAGAGCTGCGCCTTCCGTTTGTCAAAGGTCGTATTTGGACTACTGACGCGCCATACCGCGAAACAAAAACCGCTGTTGAGAAGAGGAAAAATGACGGCTGTCTCGCGGTGGAAATGGAGCTCGCGGGTGTTCAGGCAGTCTGTGATTTTCACGAGATAGAGCTGTACAGCTTTGTGATGACCGGCGACGTGCTTGACGGAGAAGAATACGTTATCGAAGGCTTGGATGAAGCGAATCACTGCCTTGATAATTTTAAAATCGCCGTAAAAATCGCCGAGATCATAGAAAGGGGAAAAACAAAATGAACCTGAAACGAATCAGCGTTAAGCTGTCGTGGATGCTGCGGCATTGTCAAACGCCGCGTTATATCGATCTCAACGGCGGTTGGGCTGATGTTGATGATATCATCAAAGCGCTCAAAGAGAGATTTCCCGATTTTGACCGCAAGACGTTGGAGTTGATTGTTGCTCAGGATGAAAAGGGACGGTATTCCTTTGATGAAAGCGGCACTAAGATCCGCGCGAATCAAGGTCACTCTATCCCCGGTGTGGTTATCGAAATGGAATCTCCCGAACCGCCTGAGTTTTTGTATCACGGCACAGCCGAACGGTTTTTAGATGCGATCCTCAAAGATGGTTTGAAGCCGATGACGCGGCAGTTCGTGCACATCTCCCCCGATTACGAAACCGCCGTCAAGGTCGGCAGAAGACACGGCAAGCCCGTGATACTAAAGATCCGCGCAAGGGATTTCAAGAACGACGGCAACGAGCTGTACCGCTCCTCAAACGGAGTGTGGCAGGCAAGATATGTTGCTCCCGAATACTTTACAATTTGCTAAAACCAGAGGCTGCCGCATAACGCGACAGCCTCTTTTGACGGTATAGTTTTTTTATTTCTGCTGATAATCCGACCAATTACCCGCGGAATATCTGTGCTTTGTTTTCATTTCTCCGGGGTCGGTCGAGGGTTCGACCGACAGATCTATCTTATAGACCTTGCCCATCAAATCGGCGCTGTATTTCAGGTCGGTAGTCTGATACGCCGTCTTGCCCTCGGCGACCGCTCTGTCGGTAACTCCCGAGTCAAAGATGATTCCCGTAACGCCAAATGGCGCTACAACGCGGTAGATATCGCTTCCTTCTATCCGCTCCATCTCAAAGCCCGGCCATTCGGCATAATAATATGCGTCCTTAGTAACGCTGTTGAAGGACATTCCGCCCCACCAATAAGCGTAGACCTTATCCCATTTTGTCTCGCTGTTATCATAATAAACATACCCCGGCGTAAAGTCGTTTATGTCCATTCCCATTTCATCGAGGTATTCCTCAACAGGGTCGCGGGTGTCTTCGTATTGTACGGGAACTCCGCACTCGAGCGCAGAGACATTCTGTGTGAACGCAGCCTCCAAGAACTCGGGATATATGCTTCTCCAATACTCTATCAAATGCTCGCCGGGCTCGTATTTACAGAACACGAGCTTATCCTTCGGGTATCCGCTTTCGATGAGCCTGTTGTTCATTTCCATTGTCACATCGCCGTTATCCGATGAGTATCCTCCGGCGTAGAAGTACAAAAACGGCGCGTTTTTCATATCCGTTTTATCTTTAAGAAATTCCTTCCATTCCTTTTCGGCGAACATATCAAAGGTAGCCGACATCACGCCGCCGGTGCCGAACTTATTGGGATGTGCCAAAACCGTATAGAAGGTCTCGAGTCCGCCCAGCGAGGAACCTGCCAGAGAGGTATGCTCAGCGTCGGTATAGACGTTGTAGTTTTCCTCAACATACGGCATAACGGTATCGCATAAAAAATCAGCAAAGGCGCTTCCGCGTTTATGGGTGAACTCGTCCGGGTCCATATTCGGATCCCCACCCTCGGTATTGATATCTCCCAAATCTGGGATAAGCTCGTCGTTTCTGTATACGTCATTGTTGGTTATTCCGACGATTATCGCCTTGTTATCCGTGACGGACATCATACTTGTTACGCTTTCGCTGACGTTCCAGCACACAACGTCATTGTCCATTCCCTTGTCTACGCCCTTTGCCAGAATACTCTGACCGTCAAACATATAGATCACGGAATATTTATCATCCGACTTTTCGTCATAATCCTCGGGAGTCCAGATGTAGACCTTTTTATCCCTGCCGTCAAACTTGAACTCCTTCGTCTCAAGCTTTGGATCATAGCTCGGCTTTGTGCCCGCGACATACGGAAGCGGATTTTTCATATCTTCAAAATTCCATCCGCTTACAAAGCTGTTGAAGGCAACGTCAAAACCTTCCTTTTCCCCGTTCTTGACCCGAACTAAATTATAAAGGTTAACGTCGGCTTCGCAACTAAAGATGGCGCAGGTGTCATCCTCGCCGCTTTTTGTCATTTTGACGTCAGCTGTTTTGCCGCTTCCGGTGCAAGAAAACATAACCGTCAGCTCGGTGAACTCCTTGGGAGCCCTGATATACAGCTTGTGGAGCTTTTCTGTCTTGACCTCTTGCGTCTCGCTGCTTTGAGCGCTCTGTGGATTTGCGCAGGCTGTCATCATCGACGTGCCGAGGCAAACGCACAACAGTCCTGCTAAAAAGTATTTGATTTTCATAAAATGCCCTCCTGTTTTGCTTACATATTAATTGTAAGGCATAAACAGCGGGATAACAAGAAACAGTCTATGGATTTATACAACGCCTCGTCTGATAATTAAACTGCGCGTTTAGAAAAACGGCTTTTTTCTGTTGTGCACACCGAAAAACGGATGCACATCCTCCTTTGCGATCTCGTCGGCAAAGCAGATCAGCGGTACGGCAAAACCCTCCGGACAAATGGTATATGAGTACATCTCTCCCTCGGCTGTCGCTATCGTTGTGCGCGTCGCAAGGTGACGGTCGCAGATACGCTCCATATATTCCTCTACCTTCTTTTCGGAAAGCCGGGTGTGCTTGCTGATAAGCGAAGCTGCAACGGGCATGACCGGCAGCGAATATAGATAACAAATGATCTTTAACGCGTTTTTATCAGCGAAAAGCTCAAATACCTTTTGGAGCGAATCAATGCTTTCAAGGTGCTGCAGCACGCCGTCCTCATCGGGGTCGCGCATCAGAAAAAAGTGCTGCGGCAACGGCGAAACGCGGCTGAGCGCAATGCCTTCGTCGTGTATCAGCTTGGCGAAATGGTGATTCGTTTTGTCCAGTTCGGTAAATCCGCGGTTTACAAACAACTCGATCGCGGAGTCCTCGCCGAGCAAGCCTACCTCGATCGCCCAACAGATCTCAAAGGCGTAGCGGTAGGCTTCGTCCTTAGGCAGACTGCATAGCTTTTTTGCAAGATCGACCGAGATGTTCCGTTCCTCACGTCCGTACAGGGCTTCTATACTTACGCCGAGCGACTGTGCGATAAGAGGAATGATCTCAGCGTCGGGCATACTTCCGCGTTCCCACTTTGAGACCGCCTGCGTTGTGACTCCGACCAGCTGCCCGAGCTTCTCCTGAGTATAACCTTTTTCGCTTCTGAATTTTTTGATTTGTTGTCCGAACACTTCCATAAATCAACCCTCCGTTGTATTCTGAATCCATTTTTAAGCGCCTCTGTTTGTTGTTATATATTTATGATAAACCTTTGAAGATTCTTCGTCAAGCCTTGAAGGTATTTATTTGATTTTCGTTTTCTATTGATTGCAATAAAGGAAATTAACTTGACTACTCCTTCCGGTTTGAGTACAATATTTTCATGAGAGAAGATCACTCAATGACTTCATTATAAACAGAAGGGAAACTAATTATGAATTTAAATTTACTGGAACAAGTAAACCCTGTTTTCAACACCGCAAAAATGACGGTCTTTCAGCTTGCGTCAATTGGAGATAAAGACGCGGCTGAAATTGTCGAGAAGCTTAACCTGACTTTTGAAGAAACGCAGAACAGCGCAACTTCAAAAACCTCTCCCGAACTGATGGCTCTAAACAATATTATGCTTGAAACACGTTATCGTACTTCTGTCGCGATCGCTCAGCATTTAGGTTATCAAACATTCGTGGATCTGCCCTGCGGATATACGCCGAGAGCAAAAACGTTATCACAAAAGAGCATCACATATTATGGCTTGGATCTTCCTGCCGCGATCGCAGAGGCTGAGCCTGCTATCCTATCCCTGATCGATGAAGATAAGCGTTCCGCGGTGCATTTTTGCGGCGTGGACGCAACTAACGGAGAATCACTGAAAAAAGCGCTTAAAGACGCTGAGGGGCCTCTTTGTATCACCACCGAAGGATTGTTGATGTATTTTTCCGATTCCGAAGCAGGCGCGTTGTGTGATAATATCCGTATGCTCCTTAAAGAACACGGCGGTTACTGGCTGACTTCCGATCCCGAAGCCTCTTTGCAGTACCTGTTGACTCTGCAGCCGATCGCCGGAGAAAGATTCAAGGAAATCTTAATGCAAAGTTTAAGCAGAGTACAGGACAAATCGGATGTCAGCGTAGGAAAGAACGCGCTTAACGTCAGTGCCCGGGGCGACACGGCTCAGAATATGAAAAACGCGATGATGTTTTTAGCAAGTCACGGGTTGAAAGCGGAGCGCATTATCATCGCGGATCATCTGCCCGAGCTAAAAACTCTTAGCAATGTCACACCTGATCAGGCTCAGACGATCAAGCAGAATATGCAAAAATGCGCCTTCTGGAAAATCACAGCGACGGATACTGCAGCAACAGTTGACACAGCTGATTTGAGATTCAAGAGCTTTGATATGAAAGCTTCTGTGGTAAACGACACATTGAACCTGAGTCTGAAAGGCAGGGTCGATACTTTGACCGCTCCCAAAATGCTTGAGATGTTTGAACGGGTCAAAGCAGAGCATAAGCTTAGCTCCGTTGTGATAGACTGTCGTGAGCTTAGTTATATTTCATCGGCAGGTCTGCGCGTTATGCTCATCATGAAAAAGGAATATACGGAAGGTGTGAAGCTTACCGGTATCACTCCCGCCGTTAGAGAAATATTGGAGCAAACCGCTTTCGACTCCATTTTAGAATTAGCCGATTAGGTGATACCAAAAACAGTAGAGCTTCGTCTATATCGTTTCCTTGCAATTTTTGAAACTATTCCCCCAAAACAAACCAACATCATCAAAAGAGCGCCCATACCCTCCCGACACTTTTTCAATAACGAAAGAATGGCTCAAAAACGGCTTAAACACTGCGTTTAAGCCGTTTTTCTATTTCACATGAAAATTCTCCGCAACACCTTCTTAGGTGCTGCGGAGTTTTGCTTTATCTTTGATTACAGCGTCGCATTTTTTGTTCACTGCCATATCAATAATAAAAAACTTTTGAAAAGGCAAAAATTTGTAAACAAGCTGTCAACATCGGTTTGATATGCTTTGATCACAGTAAAGGACAGAAAAAAACAAATCAAAAAATAAATTTTCAAAAACAAAAAGATTTGTAAACAAGCTGTCAACTTCGACCTGATATACTGTAATCAAGATAAAAACAAAACAAAACGAAAGGGGCTTTCAAAATGAAAAACTTATTCAAATCAAACAAAAACAATACAAATACAACAAATTCTAAAGGAGTGAAAACAATGAAAAAGACAAGCATTTTTAAGAAGATCATCGCGGGCGTACTTTCCGCAATCACCGTTTTCTCGGTTGGCACGGTAGCGCTGACAAGCGCATCCGCCGCAGAGACAGGCGTAGTAGAATCGGTAAAATATAAAGGCAACACGATCTACTATTCAGACGATTATTTCAGACATTCTTCGACAGAATACGATGAGCATTTAGCTACTCTCTCCTGCATCATGACCAATTTCTCGGTCCCGCTGGATAACCCGAGCAGTCTTGACAGTGACTGGTACCTCAAACAGCCGGAAAGATTATACGG
>JBGULZ010000258.1:0-9843 GCA_045116595.1 Ruminococcus sp.
TGGCGAAAACGGCAACCCTTTTGTCACTTCGTGACATTTCCCCTAACAGGGGAATTTCCCGTAACAAGTGACGGGGGAGGCTTTAAACTAATATAATATTTTTAATTACAACCCGTATACACTCAAAAGAATATTCTTTATCTCGTACAGCTTCTTTGAGAGGTCGACATAATAATCGTGCGGGTTTTCAAAGCGCTTTACCTCGTCCCAGAGCAAATCGAGCTGCTCGCGGCAATACGCGGCGATCTCTTCGATGTCCGGGCAGTCATAGACGCACTCGCCGTTTTCAAACACCTTAACAAGCAATTCCCTTGCCGTAAAATCGGTGAGGGTTTTTGTTTTCCACGCGGCGTTGGGGTCAAAGATCGTGTGCGGCTTTGTGTCGTCAACAAACTCGTCATAAACGCAGAGCTCGTCGGCGAGCGCCTTGCCGCTCTCGCGGTCGTAGTAGCGGTAGAGCTTTTTGAAGTGGGGGTTGGTGATCTTCGCGGTGTTCTCGCTGACCTTTATCTTAGGCTCGATATCGCCCGTGGCGTTCTCGACCGCGACAAGCTTATAAACGCCGCCGAAAACAGGCGAGCTTGACGAGGTAATAAGCCTCTCGCCCACGCCGAAGGTATCTATCTGAGCGCCCTGCATCATAAGGTCGCGGATGAGCTTTTCATCGAGCGCGTTGGACGCGGTTATCTTGCAGTCGGTAAGCCCGGCGTCGTCGAGCATCTTGCGCGCCTTTTTAGAAAGATAAGAGATATCGCCCGAATCGAGCCTGATGGCGCATTTTGTCTTGCCCTGCGGCAGCAGAACTTCCTTAAACACCTTGATAGCGTTCGGGATGCCGCTTTTGAGGGTGTTGTAGGTATCGACAAGGAGAGTGGGGTTGTCGGGATAAAGCTCACAGTAGGTCTTGAACGCGTCATACTCGCTGTCGAACATCTGCACCCACGAATGAGCCATTGTACCTCCTGCGGGCACGCCGTATAGCTCGTCGGTGATCGTGCAGGCTGTACCCTTGCAGCCGCCGATATACGCCGCGCGGGCGCCTAAAACCGCTCCGCTTGCTCCCTGAGCCCTGCGCGAGCCGAACTCGAGCACAGCCCTGCCCTGAGCCGCGCGGACTATCCTGTTCGCCTTGGTGGCGATAAGTGTCTGGTGGTTGAGGGTCAGCAGCACAAAGGTCTCGATAAGCTGCGCCTCGATCGCGGGCGCCTTGACGGTCATTATCGGCTCGTTGGGGAACACGGGCGTTCCCTCGGGAACGGCGTAGATGTCGCCGCTGAACTTAAAGTCTTTGAGATACGCCAAAAACTCCTCGTCAAAGATCCCCTTTGAGCGCAGGTATTCTATATCCTCATCATCAAAGTGCAGCTCCTTGATATAGTCGATAACCTGCTCCAGACCCGCGGCGATGGCGAATCCGCCGTTGTCGGGAACCTTGCGGAAGAACACATCAAAGTAGACGCTGCGCTTGTAAAAACCGTTTTTAAAAAAGCCGTTCGACATTGTGAACTCATAAAAGTCGCACAGCATAGCCATATTTTCTTTTTTCATAACACGCCTCCGGTTATTTGATTTATCAGTCATTCATATAAAAACATTTTATCAGTATGTCATCGGTTTGTCAACAAATTGCGATTGACAAAACCCCTGCTTGTGTTATAAAATCATAATATAAAAAAGTAAGGAGAAATTTTATGGAAGCTAAAAAAGACAACATCCTACGCCGGTTTACCGACAAGCTCTTCGGCGGACTCAATATGAGCTGGCCGGTAGTCATCATCTTTGCCGTGGCAACAGCGGTGGTCACAAGCGTTTTTTTGATATTTCCGGTGTTTTTGGAAACCTCGTTCAACAGAATGGGCACTACGTTTGAGGCGTGGATATTCTTCGCGATAATCATTATGTCAAACTGCAAAAAGCCGCTTGAATCGGCATTTAAAACCTTTGTGTTTTTCCTTATCAGCCAACCGCTGATCTATCTGATACAGGTGCCGTTCAGCGAAATGGGCTGGCAGCTGTTTATGTACTACAAGTACTGGTTCATCTGGACGCTGCTCACCTTCCCGATGGCGCTCGCGGGCTGGTATATCAAAAAGAAAAACTGGCTGAGCCTGCTCATTCTCTCCCCCATCCTCGTTTATTTGGCGTTCACCTCGGCAAACTCCTTCATTTTCACCTTCAAGCACTTCCCGTACCAGCTTGTCACGGCAATATTCTGCCTGATTCAGGTGCTGCTGTATTTATACGCCTTCACCTCAAACATAGCGCAAAAGCTGCTCGGCTTCTTTGTACCGCTGGCGATAGTCATTATCATTGCGGTACTCACTCCGCAGGTAGATATGTCAGCAAGCGTTTTTCTGCCTGATGAGCCCAAGCTCTCCCAAAGCGCGGTCGCCGCGTCCGATGACGAAAGCATAGCGCAGATCAGCGTTACGGAATCGGGCACGGACGGTATCGTCACCGTCAAAGCGCAAAAATACGGCGAGACCGACTTCACCATAACTGACGGCGGCAAGGAATACCGCTATCATTTGAAGGTCTACGAGGACGACGGCGGACACGCTCAGACCGAGATCACAAAGTTAAATTAAATATCTTCCAAAACGCAAAACAGCGCCTGCGGCTCGACCGCAGGCGCTGTGATTTTATTTTTTCCTTCTTGGATATTTTACAAACAGCTCGGACAGATCATAGGGCGTTGCCTGATATACGAAGTAGTTGAGCCAGTTTGTGTAAAGCAGTGTCGCGTTGCTGCGCCATACCATCGGCGGGGTGAGCGACGCGTCGTCGTTCGGGAAGTAGTTGAACGGAATCTTTGGGTCGATTCCCTTGTTTTCGTCGCGGTAATACTCGTTGGCGAGCGTCTCGCGGTCGTACTCGGCGTGGCCGGTGATGAACACCTGTCTGCCGGTCTTATTACAGATGACCGAGGGGCCTGCCATCCGGCTGACCGCAAGGAGCTCGAGCCCGGGATTCTTTTTGATATCGTCGAGGCTGATCGTTGTATAGCGCGAATGAGGGATCAAAAACTCGTCGTCAAAGCCGCGCATCAGCGGATGGAACGGGTTGAGCACCTTGTGCTTATAAACGCCGCTGAGCTTTTCTCCGAGCGGTAGCTTTTTTATTCCGTAGTGGTAGTAGAGCGCCGCCTGAGCGCCCCAACAGATGTGGAAGGTCGAATAGACGTTGTGCTTTGACCACTCCATGATCTCGCACAGCTCGTCCCAGTAGTCGACCTCCTCAAATTCGAGCTGCTCAACGGGCGCGCCGGTGATTATCATACCGTCAAAGGTATCGTCGCTGATCTCGTCAAACGTCTTGTAAAAGGTGGTAAGATGATGAGGAGAGGTGTTTTTTGAGGTATGCGACGCCGTCTGCAAAAGCGTGATGTCGATTTGCAGCGGTGTGTTGCCGAGCAGCCTTAAAAGCTGGGTCTCGGTCGTGATTTTTGTAGGCATTAGGTTGAGTATCAAAATTTTAAGCGGACGGATGTCCTGCTTTAGCGCGACTTCGTCGGGCATGACAAAGATGTTCTCGCTTTCAAGAACTTTTATCGCGGGTAAATTACTCTGTACCTTGATCGGCATACCGCTCTCTCCTTTCGTTTAGTGTTTAGTGTTGAGAGTTTAGAGTTTAATGGATTTTCGGTCGCCTTGCACCGCGTTAAAAGTTTTTTCAAAAAATTAAACTCTTAACTCTAAACTCTTAACTCTATTAATACTGTTTTCCCCAGAACACCATATGCTTGGCGGGCTTGCCGCAGCATACGCAGGTGTCGGCGAGGTGCTCCTCCTCAAAGGGGATGCATCTGCTCTTTACGCCGCCTGTTTCGTCCTTGATCTTATCCTCGCACTCGCTGTCGCCGCACCACATAGCCTTGATAAATCCGGGCTTGTTTGCCGCGATGTCAAGGAACTCCTCGTAGCTTGTGGCGGTGAAGGTCTTTTCCTGTGTATTCTTAAGCGCGCGGTTGTACATATCCTGATGGATAACGACAAGCAGATTTTCGATATACTCTGTCAGCAGATCGAGCTGAACAAACGCCTTTTCGCGGGTGTCACGGCGAACTACTACGCACTGGTTCTTTTCGATATCCTTGGGTCCGATCTCTACTCTTACGGGCACGCCCTTCATCTCGTACTCCGAGAACTTCCAGCCCGGAGCGTGATCGGAATCGTCAAGCTTTACTCTGAAGCTCTGCTCAAGCTCTGCTTTTAGCTCGTAAGCCTTGTCAAGAACGCCCTCCTTGTGCTGGGCGATCGGGATGATAGCCACCTGGATGGGCGCGATCTTGGGCGGCAGAACAAGTCCGTCGTCGTCGCTGTGAACCATAATAAGCGCGCCGATCATACGGGTAGAGGTTCCCCATGAGGTCTGGTGCGGGTGATGGAGCTTGTTGTCCTTGCCCGCGTAGGTGATGCCGAAGCTCTTGGCAAAGCCGTCGCCGAAGTAGTGCGAGGTCCCGCCCTGTAATGCTACGCCGTTGTGCATCATCGGCTCGATAGTATATGTGGCCTCTGCTCCCGCAAACTTTTCTTTTTCGGTCTTTTGACCGATGACCGCGGGGATAGCGAGGGTCTCGGTGTAGAAATCGCTGTATACCTTGAGCATTTTGAGAGTCTCTTCCTTAGCCTCCTCGGCGGTGGCGTGCATTGTGTGACCCTCCTGCCACAAGAACTCTGAGGTGCGCAGGAACGGACGGGTGGTTTTTTCCCATCTTACAACGCTGCACCACTGGTTATACAGCTTAGGCAGATCACGGTAGGTATTGATCACCTTTTTATAGTGCTCGCAGAAAAGCGTCTCGGATGTAGGACGGACGGCGAGGCGCTCGGTGAGCTTTTCCTGACCGCCGACAGTTACCCATGCACATTCGGGAGCAAAGCCCGCAACATGATCCTTTTCCTTTTGCAAAAGGCTTTCGGGAATGAACATCGGCATATAGACGTTCTCATGCCCCGTCTCCTTAAAGCGCCTGTCCATATCCGCCTGCATATTCTCCCAGATAGCGTAGCCGTAAGGACGGATGACCATACAGCCCTTGACGCCGGAGTAATCTACAAGCTCCGCTTTTTTTACAATGTCGGTATACCACTTTGCAAAGTCCTCGTCGCGGCTTGTTATAGCCTCGACCATTTTTTTATTATCTGCCATATATACTCCTCCAAAATGAGTTTTTATCGTAACATTTCTATTATACTATAAATAAAAGTTTTGTCAATTATAATTAGAGCTTAGAGTTGAGAGTTTAATGACTGTTTTTGACATCGCAATATAATGAGGCGCCTTTGCCTTTATAGAAAAACGGCGACCGCAAGGGTCGCCGCTGCTAAATGATCAGATATTGATCAGCTTTTTTCTTGTTTAGTCTTCCGTATCCGAGTCGGATTTTGTATTTATTCCGTCGGTCTTAAAGATGAAGTTCACCTTGCTGTCGGTACCCTTTGCGGCTCCGCTGTATGTCTTGTAGTTATCGGAAACGCGCTTGAGCTCTTTAAGTCTTTGCGCTACGGGCTTGAGGTCGCTGTCGATCGCCTTTTTGATCTTATCAACGCCGTCGGTTTTGAATTTCTTCATACCCTGATCGAGCTGCATTGAGCCGTCGTTGAGCTGCTTGATGCCGTCAATCAAAGCCGGCATTGAACCGTTGAGCTGACCGAGACCGTCACTGAGCTTGATCGCGCCGTTTTGAAGTTCGCCTGCGCCGCTGTCGAGCGCCTTTGCTCCGCTCTTGAGCTGTGACGAACCGTTTTTGAGCTGAGATGTACCGTTCTTTAACTCATCCGTACCGTTTTTGAGCGCGTTGGCTCCGCTCGCGAGCGAGCTCGATCCGTTTTTGAGGTCGGCGGTTCCGCTGAGGATCTGCTGAGCGCCTGTATTTGCTTGGTCAACTCCGGCAGTGTAGCTGAGGACACCCTTATAGAACTCATTGTAGCTGTCGAGCTGCTGCTTTAGCGCGATGAGCGACTGTCTGCCTGCGTCTGCTTTGGCAACGCCCTCGGCGATTTGTGCCTTTACCTGATCGCTGTTCATATTTTCTTCGATCAGCTGCTCGATTTTTGCGTCTGTATTTGAGTCAATCGCACCCTGCATACCGCTCATCTGAGCGCCGATCTGCGCGCTGATCTGCGCCACGGTGTCTTCGGGGATCGCGCCTGCGGCAACTGCCGAGTCATATTCCTCGGCAGACATCGAAAGTCCCGCCGCGGCAAGCACGCCCTCGGTCACCTGTTTTCTGATATTCGCCTCAACAGCCGCCGCGATCACGTCGCGCTGGCTGTTCACCGTGGAGGAAACGGTTTTGTAGGCGGTATCATACGCGAGTTTTTCCGCGTTTTCTTTGCTCAGTGAATCAATCAGATTTTGAAGCACAGTGTCAAAGTTTTCAATTGTGAGGGCAGGAGCCGTGATCCCCGAAGCGGCGATTTGACTGTTTGCCGCGTCAAGAAGAGAATCAAACACTTGCTTAGCGCCGGCGTTTAGCTGTGCGCTGTTGGCTGAGATCGTTCCCAGTCCGCCTTTGAGCTGGGCGATGTATTCCCGGAGCTGAGCTACGCCGTTGTCGAGCGAATACGCGCCGTCCGACAACGCGCCGGCGCCGTTTTTAAGATCGCCCGCGCCGCCGTCGACCTTGCCGATCCCGCTGTCGAGCGAATCGGTTCCGCTGCTGAGCTTAGAGGCTCCGTTTTTGAGTGACGCTGTACCGTCACCGAGCTGCTGAGCTCCTTTGTAGAGGCGGTTTACTCCGTCTACGAGCTCGCCCGATTTATTGAGGAGTGTTCCCACGCCGAGATACAGCTGTGATGTTCCGTCAGAGAGCTTTTCAGCGGCGTCGGTGAGCTGATTTACGGATTTTTCGAGCTCATTCACCTTGCCCTCCGCCTTTGAGGAATCAATATCCGAGAATACCTCGTTGGTGGCTATAGTCAGTGTTGTGCTGAGCTCAAATTCAGTGGCGTCCGCGGTGATCTCTACGGATGAAGGAAGCTTAAAGTCCTTTTCGCTGATACCGAGGCTCTCCTGCATACCGGGCATAGCAAATCCGGCAACATACGTGTGGGTTCCGTCGTTGATCACCTTGCCGTTTGTGATCTCGACATTTTTGAACTTTTCGTTGTCGAGAAGCATACCGGTGAGCATTACAAAAGGAACGTAGATTTTTTCGGATTTGCCGTTGATTTTTACCGTGTCATACTTGCGGTTGGTGTAGTCAAAGTGCATTGTGACTTTTCCGCTTTTGCCGGCGAGTTCTTCGGGAGTTACCGGCTTGCCGTTTAGTTTGTAGCTGACGCTTACGCCTACGGGAAGCTCGGTCGTACCCTCGCCCTGGTAATAAATATCATTTCCCTTTGCGTCCCATTCCTGCGCCTTGTTCTCGTTTATTCTGTAAGATTCGTCACCCTTGAGGTTCTCGATATTTTTGAGGTTTGTTTTGTCCTCGATCTTCTGCGCCTTGCCGGGGTTTTTGATCCAGTTGCTGACAATCACCTTTTTGGGATCGCCGTTTGCCGAGGCTATCACATAGACGGTTTCGGTTTTGCTCAGTCCGATTTTTGCTTTTTCCTGAGTAGATTTTTCATCGGTTTTTTGCTCTGCCTTTTGCTCGGTCTTTTGAGCCGCGGAACCGGTGCTTTCCGCTCCTGCCGAGTATGACGCGACTGCTATGCCGCTGCAAAGGATCATAAGGCTTAAAACCGCCGACAACGCCTTGGGCATTATCTTTTTGATTCTATTCATAAAACTTACCTCCCGGAATTACTTTTCAGTTTTTAGCTTTTCGTTTTTAGGTCTGAAGCCGAGCGTTGTTACGCCGATGAACTTGTCAAACAGCATAAACATCGCCGGAAGAACCAGTATTACACAGAACATACTGATTATGGCGCCTCTTGCCATAAGCGCGCACAGCGAACCGATCATATCGACGTCGGAGTAGATCGCCACGCCGACGGTTGCCGCGAACAGCCCCATAGCACTGACGATAATTGACGGTATTGATGTTTCAAGCGCGGTGACGACGGCTGTTTTTTTGTCGTTGCCGAGAGACCGCTCTTTTTTGTATCGCGTGGTCATCAATATCGCGTAGTCGACCGTTGCGCCGAGCTGGATAGTGCTTATGCAAATCGGCGCGATAAACGGCAGGTTCTCGCCGAGATAGTGCGGAAGCCCGAGGTTGATGAATATGGCGAGCTCAATCACCGCAACCAAAATCAGCGGCAGGCTTATGCTCCTCTCCACGATCATTATTATGAAGAATATCGCGATGATAGATATTGCGTTTACCGTTGCAAAATCGACCGAGGTTATGTTTATCAGGTCATTTGTACATGCCGCCTCGCCGACAAGCAATCCGTCGGGATCGTATTTTTTGATTATATCGTTCAGCTGAGAGATCTGCCCGCCCATTTCTTCGGTCGCGGTTTTGTATTCTGAGCTGAGGATTATCATCTCCCAGCGGTCGCTTCTTAAAACGTCCTTGATCGATTCGGGAACCATCTCCTCAGGTATCATCGGGCCGACAACGCTGTCGAGTCCGAGCGAGAGCTTGATCCCGTCTACCTTGTTAAACTCTTCTGTCATTTTCCGCTTGGTTTTTGGATCCAGTTGAGAATTTACAAGCACCATATGGGTATTGCCCATTCCGAACTCTTCCTTGAGCTTTGTGTTCGCAACTACGTTTGACATATCCTTAGGCAGACTGCGCGAGAGGTCGTAGTAAACCTCATTGTTCGTCTGTGAGTAACCGTAGTACGCCGGAAACGCGATAACCGCAAACAGTATCAAGAATACAGGAAAAATCTTTACGATACCCTTTGCGAGCTTTTTGGTTGAGGGGATCAGCGAGCGGTGCATTGTTTTTGTAAGCGGTTTGTCGAGCAACAAAATCATAGCGGGCAGGATCGTTACGCAGCCCAACACTCCGAGCAACACGCCCTTTGCCATTACGATACCCAAATCCTTGCCGAGCGTAAAGGTCATAAAGCACAGCGCTATGAATCCCGCTACGGTCGTGATCGAGCTTCCGAGCACCGAGGTCACGGTTTCTTTTATCGCGACCGCCATAGCTTCTTTGTTATCGGAATACTTTTGCTTTTGTTCGCCGTAGCAGTGCCACAGGAATATGGAGTAATCCATAGTTACCGCCAGCTGAAGCACTGCCGACAACGCCTTGGTTATGTATGATATCTCCCCCATAAATACATTTGAACCGAGGTTGAACATGATCGCGACCCCGATACTCGCCAAAAATATAAACGGGATGATCCAGTTGTCCAAAAATATGATCATCGCGATTACTGCCAAAATTACGGCGATCGCGACGTAGAGCGTTTCTTCTTTCTCGCACAGATCGCGCAGATCCGTTACCATTGCCGAAATTCCGGATACAAGGCATTGATCGCCCGCGATTTGTCTGATTTCGGTTATGGCGTTCATAGTCTCGTCCGAGGAACTTGAGCTGTCGAAGAACACTGCCATGATCGTGTCGTCGCCCTTGTTAAAGGCGTCGTAGACCTTGTCGGGCAAAATCTGCATCGGAATTGACTCGTCCGCCAGATCGTCGTACCACAAAACCGTTGCGACGTGGTCTACCTTTTTTATTTTTTCCTCTGTTTTTACAATGTCTTTTTTATCGACATTTTCAAAAATCAAAAACGAAAACGCGCCCTTGTTAAAATCATCAAGCATATATTGCTGACCTTTTACGGTATCAAGGCTGTCGGGCAAATAGTTGAGCATATCGTAATTGACCCTTGTGTTTATCATTCCAAAAAACGCGGCAATAAGCAGCACCGCAGAAACAATAAGAATCACGATCCTGTATTTTACAACCGCTTTTCCGAATTTCAT
>JBGULZ010000259.1:0-3702 GCA_045116595.1 Ruminococcus sp.
AAAAACTAAATTATCGTTATGCTTTAACATATGAATACCTTGCGTAGCAAATTCATTAAATTCTTCTTTAGCTATGTATTTTTCAACTAAATTAGAAGAAAAATCGTATTTATATATATCAGCTTCATAACTATATCCTCTTGTGTTACCATGCGTATTTTCATTAACGCAAAAATACATACAATTATCAATAACTACATAATTTTCATCAAAATTCTTAAAAGTATATAATTCAGGACATTGTGTAACTACATCAATAACTCTGAACAATTCTCCGTATTTATACAAATACCATTTTTCACTGTTTTGAGCTGCTAAAAAAGTATAACCATCATTAAAGTATTTAAGTTGGTCTTTTTCTTCATCTGATAAATCACTATATGGACGATCTACTAACTTCAAACCATCTTCCACTGATGAACTATTATTAGAGTTTATTAAACCACTACTGGTGTTTGCATTATTATCATTCTCTAATGAACTGTCATTTAAAATACTACTTGAAGCATTCTGTTCTTTAGGCTGACATGAGCACAGAGTTATTACAAACAGTAAAATAATTAAAAATAAACCAAATTTTCTCCTCATAATAAATAACCACCTTTTTTGATTTGACATTCACTAGATGTTATTTTAGTTATTTTAACATACCATAATATATATGTCAATAATATAAAAATAGTATTATGGTGAATTATGTATAAAAATAAAACTAATAGTGGAAAAAATAATATTTGTGGAAGAAAAATTGCATTATTAAGGAAACAATTACCAAAACCAAACTCTCAAAGAGTATTAGCAGATAAAATGCAGTTACTTGGAATAGATATTGACAAAAATGCAATTCAACGTATTGAAAGTGGTCAAAGATTTGTTACCGATATTGAATTAAAAGTGTTTGCTGAATTGTTTTCTGTCACTACCGATCAACTATTGGAATAAAGCTTGTCAAATAAAAATAATCCCTACTGTTATTTTCAATAAATAGGAGGGATTATTTTTTTAATCATTTATTAAGATATTTAACCGCCTCGGTGGCGGCTACAGCGCCGTCGGCTGTCGCGGTAACAAGCTGGCGCACATCTTTTGTGCGGACGTCGCCCGCGACAAAAATGCCGTCCGTTTTTGTCTTGCAGTTTTCACCGGACGCAAAGTAACCCGCGCCGTCGGTATCGGCAAGGGGGCTGAACGCCCCGCTTTCGGGTATCCTTCCGACAGCTACGAACAAGCCGTTGACCTCGAGCGTAGTAACTTCTCCCTGCTTGTTTTCGACCTCAACGGCGGTCAGCCTTTTGTCCGCGATAAGATTTTTTACCACGCTGTTATAAACAAACTCAACATTTGGCTTTTCTTTCAGCTTTTCAACGGTCGAAGCCTCTCCGCGGAAGCTGTCGCGGCGGTGGATGAGGTAGACGGTCTCGGCGATATCGGCAAGGTAGAGCGCATCCTCAAGGGCGGTGTTTCCTCCGCCGACAACGGCGACCTTTTTGTTTTTGAAAAACGCTCCATCGCAGGTAGCGCAGTAAGAGATCCCTCTGCCGATGAGCTTGTCCTCTCCATCAACGCCGAGCTTGCGGTTTTGCGAGCCTGTGGCGATAATAACAGCCTTCGCCTCATACTCTCCGCGCGCGGTCTTTACGGTCTTGAGCTCTCCGTTTTGGATCTCAAGCGCTTTTTCAAACTTTACCTCCGCGCCGAGCCCGACCGCCTGATTATAAATATTAGTCGCGAAGTCAAAGCCTGAGATATTGGGCGCTACCGGATAATTCTCGATATCGGGTGTGTTGATTATCTGTCCGCCGTAGGCAGACGCCTCGAGCACCAAAGCTGTTTTTGCCGCTCTGCGCGCGTAGATCGCGGCAGTTAAGCCCGCGGGACCCGCGCCGATTATGATTATGTCATACATAGCTATTCTCCTTTAAGGCAACACCGCACAATTCAGGTGTGCGGATTGCGCAGTTAGATTTTTCGTCAGGTTGGACAAATAATCAGTTTGCATACTGACGTATGAGTGCTGATTTTTGGGCAAGCTGACGGAATAATATTCAAGCAAGGCGCGCGCCGCGAATTGTGCGGTGTTGCCTTAACTTTTATATTCTAAATTTACCAAATCAGACTGCCGCTGTCAAGCAAAGATTTATAAAATAGTTTTATTTTTTTCGAACGGCGCCGCGGCTGTTTACAAGCGTAAAATACTGTGATATTATATATTATAACCACAGGGAGATGATTATATGAAGCGAATCGGAATTTTGTTCATTACCGTGCTGCTCGCGGCTATCGCGGCGGTATCGACCGGGTGCAATATCAAGCTCGAGGTCAACAGCGTACAGGGCGAGAGCTATGATTTTTCCACCTCTGCGCAGAGCTCAAAAGCCCCGGCGGACAAAAAATCCTCCGCTCAAAGCTCACAAGCAGACGCCAAAGCCTACACGATGGCGGATATCAAGAAGCTCAAAAACACGGAGCACTTTGCCAAGAACACCCTTGAGCATATCTTTGACGGCACGATCAACAGCAAAGGCAAGGCTACGGGCTACCACTACTCGAAGGTAACGGACAGCAAGGGAAAGATCATTGACGGCACGCGCTCAAAGGCTGACAAAAACGGCGTTTTTGCCGCTAAGGTCGAGGTGAGCGGCAAAAAGAAAAACGGATTCAGCTCGTTTTATCCCGAAAACTGGAGCCCTCAGCAGGTGGTAGACGCAATCAACACCGCCTATGACGACGCGCTGAACGACTCCGGCAATCCCCACGGCTCGCTTTGGATCGGCTACAGCGGAGATGTCGAGATAGATATGTACCTCAACTCAAACAAGCAGATAACCACCGCCTATCCGGTTTATGAAGGAGACTGATCATGATAAAGTACGAGATCAAAATATCGCAGGGCAAGCGCCCTATGCCCGTAGTGATTTTTGAGGATGAGAGCTTCAACTTGTTCGGTGAGTTTTTGACTGCCGAAAAGAGCTTCAGGCGCGAGATTCTCTCAACCGTCAACGAGGTCGATTTGGATATGTCGGGCTCGGATAGCTTTACCGGCAACGCGTTCACGCTCGACGTAAACAAGGACATTTGCAAAATCACGAACGATATCGACGACAGGGAGCTTGAAGTCCCGACGGAGGATTTTAAAAAGATCCTGCTCGAATACATATACGCCCTGCGAGAGATCAACGTAAAAGAAAAGATGGCAAAGCTCGGGCATCATCACAGCCACGAGCATCACCATCATTGATAACTTGTTATGACAGCCTTTGCGGCTGTCATTTTTTTATTTATAGCTTTATTTAGACCCTGCCGTTAACTCTGCGTTTTGGGCGCAGCGGCGGCTTTCTTTTCATCACGGGAGAAAATCAGCTTTAGGATAATCGGCGTTATTATACTCGACACGATGATAAGCAAGATCACCGATGTGAAATACACCGGGCTTATCATACCGCCGGACAAACCCTTTTGCGCGACGATCAACGCGACCTCGCCCCGGGTCATCATACCGACGCCGATTTTGAGCGGGTCGGAGCCCCTGAACCCGCACAGCCGCGAGGTAACTCCGCAGCCGATTATCTTTGTCACCAAGGCGACGAGCACAAAGCCGATAGAGAACCAAAGCAGATCGAGCGACAAACCGTCAAGGCTTGTTTTCAGCCCGATACTCGCGAAGAAGATCGGCCCAAACAGCATATAAGAGCCGGTATCCAT
>JBGULZ010000260.1:0-4623 GCA_045116595.1 Ruminococcus sp.
GGAGCGGTTCCCTCTGCCGTTAAGGAGAATGTGACCTGCCACTCGTGACCGCAATCGCCTCCCATAACCAGTTGGTTGTGATAATTGCCGTCTTCGTCCTGATACGACTCAAAAGTGTATTTGCGGTTATCCCAGGTGTTTTTGATCATCGGTCCGGTGACCTTAAAATCATCATCGGAGTAGGTCAGCCCGTACCTCGGAGCGGCTGCCGCAAGGTCCTGCTTCGCCTGTTCAATCAAAGCTTCCATAGAAGTTTCAGAGAAGGGATTGCCGTATTTAGCTGCCTCGGTTTTGGTGCTGAGATCAACCGTTGTGACCTCGCTTGTCTCGGGATCTGTAAACTCTATATTGGTTATGACAGTTATTGTGCTGCCGTCGGTCGTTTCATATTTTACCCTGGAGCTTTTGTATGTCCAGATCGCTTTGATGATCGTGTTGCCGGTGATTGTGATCGTATCTCCGGGCTGCTTTTCCTCGCCGTCAACGAGCCACGCTTTAAATGTAGCCGTGTCGTGCTTAAAGGGACAGTCGGGCAGGGTGTAGGAGGTGTTCGGCGGAGCGAAGAAGCCGGGGAGACTTCCCGTGCCTGTGTTGGGGTCAAACAAAACATGGCAGTCGTCCGCGTTGGGTTCGGCGGTGAATGTGAAAACCACATATAATGTGCCGTACTCAAGCTCGGCGCTCACGACCTCGGCGTTTTCAATGTTTATCTGAGTATACTGCATATTGAACCGCTTGTTGGTGTCCACGGGTCTGAGCGCGACTTCCATATAGTAGGGCGTACCGCCGTAAACGGTAAAGTCATCGCTGAAGCTGTCACCGTCCTCGTGGCACCACAAAGCCGACCAGTATGATGAATATTTTACCTCCGAGTTCTCCGGGAAGGTGATGTATGTTTCGGGACTTGGGATCGCGGTGATGTAGTGTGAGGAGTGGTCGAATTTGATCTCGGAGCCCGATCCCGGCGGTGTGAATCCTAAATCAACATCGAGGATTATGTTCTCGGGAATATCCTCCGCAACGACTGAGATCACAAGCGAAGCCGTGCTTATGCCCGGATTCTTGTTTAATATATTAAGGTAGGATACAAACTCTCCGCCGTTGACTGCCGTTTGCAGCGTTCCAAGCTGATTCCACCAGCAGCCGTCGTCTGCTGAAAGAATGACGTTGATATAATAAGTCTCACCGGATACAAATGTGACCTCGCTGTCAAAAAGATTACCTTCACTGTCGCACCAGTCCGCGGAAGTGACCGAATACCCCTTGTTCGCGGGTGTAGTCACGTTAGGGGAGTATGAGGTGGTTCTGCGTCCGGGAGGAGCTATCGCGTCGAGGGTGATGTTGCTGATCATTCCCTGAAATTTGGCTTCTCCGGCCACAACCGACACAAGGAAGGTGATGAACGAGTAACCGCTGCTGTAATTCTGCATATTAGTTACCTTTTCTACCTTTCCCTCGCCGATAAAGTCAGCTTCGGCTTGGGTGCCGTAGTAAAAATCGTAAGCGTCAGATGCTTTGATTTTAACAAGCATATAGTAGGTCTTGCCCTCTTCAAAGGTGAACTCTCCCTCGGGTTCGTAGCCCTCGGCGGTCGACCATCCCGCCCATTCGAGAGAATAGTCATTTTTCTCCTTTACCTTTACATCGGGAGCAACCGCGCTCGTTGCGCCTGCCGACGGAGCGGTGACGGTAAAGTCAACCTGAGTAAGCACTGTGGCAGCTGAGGCGTTTACCGCCGCGATGGGTATGATCGTTACCGCGAGCGCTATTGCCAGAACGATACTGCATAATTTTCTCATAAGATGCACATCCTTTCAAAGTTTACTAATATAATAGCACAAAAGTATATAAATATCAAATAAAAATTATTGATTTTCTGTCAGATTTATTATAAAATTATATTATGATATATAAATACAAATAAAGGAGAAATAATATGAGCAAGATAAAGGATTTTTTGAATGAGACAAAGGTGTTCTTTTTGGCTACGACCGACGGCGATCAGCCAAAGCTGCGTCCGCTCGGCGCGTTTATCGAGGAGGACGGAAAGCTGATTTTCGGCGTAGGAGATTTTAAGAACGTCTACCGCCAGCTAACGCAAAATCCCCTTGTTGAGATCGCTGCCTGCAAGCCCGACGGACACTGGCTGCGCTACACGGGAAAGGCGGTTTTTGAGACCGATCAAAAATATGCGGAGCAGATGATAAATGCATTTGACCTCGGCGCGATATATAACGAAAAGACGGGCAACAAGCTGATGACCTTCCACCTTGAGGACGCGGCCGCGGTCGATATCGCGGTGATGGGCGAGGGAGAAAGCCTGATTTAAAGCGACTTTTTTCAGTACATAAAAAAACAGGAGATTTTTCGGGTCGGTTATGAGTATAAGTACATTATTACGTTATGAGCCGCTCGGCTGGCTGATTTTTGAATCTGCGGTCATGTTCGTTATTTGGTCTGCCGCTATGATATTGCTGCGCGGAAATCTAAAGCGCGCAGCTGCAATAGCGGGAGCGGTCATTTCCGTATTGCTGATCGTTTTGAATACGCTGGTCCGCCATAGTTTGGACGACGGTATCGCAGTTCACCTTATTCCTTTTTCCTCGTTTTCTATGGTTGAGGAAATACCGGGTATTTATCGCTCAATGCAGTTGAATATCATACTGTTTATGCCTTTTGGAATGAGCCTGCCGTTCATCCTTCCGGAAAAACTCAGGTTCAAGCCTCTTATTACCGTGTGTATCGCGCTGATCATCTCGGTAACGATAGAGGTTTGCCAGTATATTTTCAATATCGGTATGAGCGAGGTAGACGATGTTATTATGAACACGCTCGGCGCCGCGATCGGCACGCTTTCGTATCTTTTGGTCTCGCTGATACTGAAAAAAATAAATAAACGGTCAAGCTGAATTGTTTCCGTTGGAAACAGCTAAATTATCTCGCGTTGCTCGATAGCTAAATTACGGCTGACGCCGTAGCTAAATTGCGCTTGCGCGCAGCTAAATTCCTTCGGAGCTGATTTTTCGGTTACCGTAAGCTCGCGACAGCGAATTTAGCTTGCCGAAGGCAAATTTAGCTTGCGCAGCAAATTTCACTCGCCGACAGGCGAATTTAGCTCTCCTCACCTTTTCCTTGACATAAAAATACTTAGATGTTAAAATTTATATATTCACGCACATAAAATAATTTAGGGGACGATTATAAAAATGAGGAATTTGAGAACGATATCTCAGGAGAAAAAGATCGCTATGGTATGCAGGATCGCGACCATCGTGCTTTTTGTCGGATACACGGTCTTTTTCACGATCCTATTCCATAGATATTATACCTGCACATCAAGGGATATGTATTGGTCAGACCTGCTTTTGCACCTGGGATTCGCCAGAAAGGGTATGAACCTATACAGCCTGACGTACCTTTTGCTCGGGTTGGTCGATAAGCTCCCGCACGCGGGATGGCTTACTTCCTGTATGCTGACGGCTTTCCTGCTGCTCGGAGTAGTGGCGTCAAAGCTGCTTTTGCAGCAGATAATGCCAAAGGTGAACAAGTGGATAGTCTGGGTCTTGGCGTGGATAGCAAATATGTTTTTCACGTTCAATATTTCGTATTTCCCGGGCGTTGGAGAGCTCGATTACCGCGGAATGCTCAACTTCAACGTCTATCATAACCCCACATATATTATGATGAAGCCGTTCGCGCTGCTTACCTTATGGTTCTTTTTCAGGCTCATCAACAAGTACGCCGACGAGGGAATAAAGGTTTACGAGTGGTTCGTGTTGTCGGGCTTGATGCTGCTGACGACTTGGTTCAAGCCAAACTTTATGATAGGCTTTTCGCTGTCGCTGCTCTGCCTGCTTATCTTCGACTTTATCAGGCATAGGGGCAAAAAGATATTGAACTATATCGCGCTCGGAACAACGGTGTTCCCAAGCGTTGCGCTGATGTATTTTCAGCAGACGGTGCTGTTCAGCGGCGGAAACTCAAACTCACAGATGAAGCTCGGCTTTATGACCGGTCTGCGCGCGATGGCGCACCATCCCGAGATCAAAATTTTCCTGTCGCTTATTTTCCCGCTTGTGATCCTCTGCTTTGTGTTCAAGGATCTGATAAAAGACCGCTTTTACGCGTTCGGCTGGTTCCATATGATAGTCAACCTCGGCATAACGGTATTTGTCTATGAGACGGGCTACCGCCTGCATCACGGCAACTTTATCTGGTCGTCGTTCTTCGCGGTCGGCGTTTTGTTTATCGTGTCGCTCGCAAAGCTCGTAAAGCTCGCGCAGGAAAAACGTGTAGGCGCGCTGGCGCTTTCTTCCGGAGCGCTCGGAGCCCACGTCTTTTGCTGGATAAACTACGTCTGCGACCTCATGAGCGGAACAATGGGATTTTAGTTTCGATTAACGATTAACGATTAACAGTGAGCCTGTTCTTTGAGCTTTTGCTTAGAGGCAGGCTCTTTTTGTTTAGAGTTTAGTGTTTAGAGTTTAGAGTTTAATGTAGGGGCGGACCCATGTGTCCGCCCGCAGATTGGAAATGATTGTTTTCCGATTTATGCAACGGTTTGATAGGAAAGGTTGGCTTGGCGGGCGGACACACAGTGATTCCCCTGTCAGGGGAAATGGG
>JBGULZ010000261.1:0-12321 GCA_045116595.1 Ruminococcus sp.
CCACGGCGACAACAACGATCCGCACGCTCCCGACAAAGGCAAATCGGGCATCAACTGGGATGAGCTTTTAGAAATCAATGACGAGATCGTAGGCTGGATACAGATCAATGACACTAAGATCGACTACCCCGTGCTATGGCACAAGGGCGACGATATGTCGGGTCAGTACTACCTCAATCATAACTTCAATAAAGAATATGATTCCTATGGCACTATCTTCCTTGATTACCGCTGCACTAAGGGAACCGAGAGCAAAAATGTGATTATGCACGGTCACCATATGAATGACGGTTCAATGTTCGGTGAGCTGATGAACTACGGCGGAACCTCGGGCGACCTTGAATTCTACCAAGAACACCCGACTATCAGGTTCGATACACCGAAGGCCGACGGAACATATAAGATCATCTCCGTATTCAAAACGAACACGCTGTCAAGCCAGGGCGAGTTCTTCAACTATATGATAGGCAACTTCCAGAACGAAAAGGACTTTATGAACTATGTCTATAACGTCCGCGTCCGTTCGCTGATCAACTGCCCCGTTAATGTAAACGAGGATGATGATATCATAACGCTCTCTACCTGCTCTTACGAGTATACGAACTTCAGAACCGTTGTTGTGGCAAGAAGAGTAAGGATAGGCGAGAGCGATAAGGTAGACGTCAGCAAGGCTTCGGTCAATGACGACGCCGTATGGCCTGAGGTCTACTACAACTCAAGGGGCGGCGAACGTCCTAAGGTCACTGATTTCTGCACAGCATACGAAGGCAAGCAGATCAAGTGGTACGACGGCAAATACGACTTTAAGCAGCAAAAGGTTTCTGTCAGCGGAGCTACGACAACTCCCCCGACCACGGCAAAGCCAAAGTCAGAGGATACCTCACCGCCGGAGCCCACAACTGATCTGGTGATATATCATACGGTCAAGTTCATAAACTATGACGGATCGCCGATATCTTCACAGCAGGTGCTCGACGGACAGGCGGCAAAGCCTCCGGCGAATCCGACGAAACCAAGCGATCAGTATTATAACTATGTGTTTAAGGAATGGGGACTCGATTTTAGCTGTGTGCAGGCGGATATGACCATCGCGCCGGTATTTGAGCCTCAGCTTAAACCGGAGTACGCTCAGCATTAGGAGGTGCGCGGTGGAATATAAAATTGTTTTTTACTCCGCTCAAAAAACCTCTATGTGCGAGCGGAGATTGGTAAAGTGCCTTTCGGCAAATCAGCTGAGCCATTCGGGATCGTCGTTCGCAGTAAAGAACGACGCCCTCGGCGCAAAGCTGATAGAGGCTTTTGACAACTGTGAAATAACGTTTTTGATCGGCGGACTTGATTTTGCCGACAGCCGCAGCGCGGTGAAGATCATCTCAAACGCCGCCGCGGAAAGCGAGCCCGAGCTTGTCAGAAAGCTGAGAGGTATTGACGGACACGATGGATATATGTTAAAATCAGGCGGAAAGCTAATGGTTATGCTGCCTGATGATCCCGAACAGATAGAGACGATAGCTCAGGGCGAGCTTTCGGAATACCTTAAATACTTTGTAAAAACCTCATAAGGGGAAACCGACAGAACAAAGGATATTGAACTATATTTTTGGAGGAAGGGATAGACAAATGAATACAAGCACATTTGAAAACTACGAATCAGCCGTACGCTCATATTGCAGACACTTCCCAAAGGTGTTCACAAACGCCAAGGGCGCTGTGATCACCGATGAAAACGGAGCAGAATATATCGACTTTTTCTGCGGAGCAGGTGCCGTTAACTACGGCCATAATAACGAATACATAAAGCAGAAGATGGTTGATTATCTGTCTACCGACGGAATTATCCACGCCCTCGATATGTACACCGTTCCAAAGCGCGAGTTTATCGAGACCCTCGAGAAAAAGATCATCGAGCCCCGCGGACTCAACTATAAGATACAGTTTTGCGGACCTACCGGTACTAACGCGGTAGAGGCGGCGCTCAAGCTCGCCCGCAAAAACAAGGGCAGACGCAATGTTTTCGCCTTTATGGGCTGCTTCCACGGTATGACCCTCGGCGCGCTTTCGCTCACTTCCGAAATGTACGCCAGAGCCGGCGCGGGCGCAACGCTCTGTGATGTGACCCACATCCCCGCTCCCTATATGTTTGAGGGGCTTGATGTGATAGAGTATATGCAGACTCTTATCGACGACGACCACTCGGGCGTAGAAAAGCCCGCCGCAGTCGTTATGGAGACCCTTCAGGCTGAGGGCGGTATCCGTCCGTTCAGCGACGAGTTCCTCCGCGATGTCCGAGAGTTCTGCGACAAAAACGATATTCTTATGATCGTTGACGATATCCAGGTCGGCTGCTGCCGCTGCGGAAGCTTCTTCTCGTTTGAGCGCGCGGGAATCGTGCCGGATATGGTCGTAATGTCAAAATCTATCGGCGGTTTGGGTATGCCTCTTGCTATTCTTCTGCTCAAGGCTGAGCTCGACATTTGGAAGCCCGCCGAGCATAACGGAACTTTCAGAGGAAACCAGCTCTCATTCGTAGCCGGAAAGGCGTCGTTTGATTGGCTGCTTGAAAACAATGTTGAAGCCGAGACCCGCCGCAAGGGTGAAATGGTAAAGAGCTTTATCGAAAAAGAGATCATTTCTCTTGATGATCGCCTTGAGCTTCGCGGAATGGGACTCATCTGGGGTATCGACTTCGGAAAGATCGATCCCGAGCTTTCGGAGGTCGTTATCGAAAAATGCTTTGACAGACAGCTTATCTGCGAATGTGCCGGCAGAGATGGCGCGGTATTCAAAATCATGCCGCCGCTTGTGATAGAAGACGACCTGCTTATGAAAGGCTTAAAGATCGTGGCTGAAAGTGTAAAAGAAGCATTGGCTAATTAACGGATATACAAAAACAGCTGTCATCCTGTGATCCACAGAAATGACAGCTGCTTTAATTTTAAAATATTAATATTCAATTCCGATCCTTCCGCTGACGCCTTTGTCATACGGATGCTTGATCTTTTTTAATTCGGTGACGTAATCGGCGGTTTCAATAAACCTCTCGCCGGGTTCGTGCCCGGTCAAAACTATCTCCATACTTGACGGTGCATTGGCGATGAACTCAAAAACCTCGCCTTCACTGATCATCCCCTCGTTTATCGCGTCAAATATCTCGTCAAGGATGATCATATCGTACCTTTGCGACAGCGCTGCCGCGACGCTTCTTTCAAACAGATTTCTGAACAGGGTTACAGCCTGCTGCTTTTCCTGCTCGTCCATCTCAAATGTGAATTTAAGCTCACGCGGACAGGGGGTAAGAGTGACGGTATCCAGTTTTTCGAGCGAAAGCCGCTCGCCCGAGCTATCGGTTTTTAAAAACTGAACGAACATAACGCGCATATTATTGCCTGCCGCCCTTGCGGCAAGACCGACAGCCGCGGTCGTTTTTCCTTTTCCGTCGCCGTAATAAATGTGGATCATACAGCACCATCCTCAAAAAAGCCCAATATATAAGCCTAATATCCTATTTTAACCTATATATAGATTATAACCGATTATGACTTGTTTGGCAAATAGCATTTTAAACAAAAATAGTTTAAAATGTTTGTGAAAGTTCTATGCAAGTATTTTTTTAAAAATCAAGCAAAAACTTGAAAAAAAGCCATATATAAGTTATAATATACCTTGCGTGACTGCACAAGATATGCGATGAAGCGGGAGGTTGCGGCTTTTTAAGCCGGTTTTTCCGTGGAGTATGTCCGATTTTAAACCGGGCGAAAATACTGATGAATATTAGTATTACAACGAAACACTGAGTATAACTGCGGCATTAAAGGGTTGCTATGCCTATGCTATGCTCAAATGCTTTCAGGACGTTTCCCGGTTAACTGAATGGTTAAACGGGTTTTTTAATGCGGGGTGAAGAAACACCCGGCAGAGTTTCAAAAACTTTCACGACGGAATGAAAGCGAAACGCCCGCCTACAAGACAGCGTTTGCAACAGCTTACGCTACCAAAATTTTAAGGAGGCGACGATAATGGCAGTCAAGGAAAAAATCAGGATAAGATTAAAGGGTTATGATCACCAGCTGGTTGATCAGAGCGCAGAGAGGATCGTGGCAACAGCCAAGCGCACAGGCGCAAGGGTTTCCGGTCCCGTACCTCTCCCGACAGAGAAGCAGATCGTTACTATTCTTCGTGCTGTTCATAAGTACAAGGATAGCCGCGAGCAGTTCGAGATCAGAACTCACAAGCGTCTTATCGACATTTTAAGACCGTCAAACAAGACAGTCGAAGCTCTTATGAGCTTAGAGCTCCCTGCCGGTGTTGATATTGAAATCAAACTTTAAGCGCTGAGGTCCGGAGCCCGGAAATAACGACCGGCGAGGACTAAGCAATTAAGGAACTCAAACCGATAAAAACTATCAAAAAGAGTTCGTTAATTGATTAGACGAGTGGAAGTTATTTACGGAACAGCGGAGGACAACGAAGCGTGACAGAGAGATTTCAGGTACCAACCTACAAGCAGACAGGGTAAATGTTGGCACAGCCAACCAATAACCTAAAAGGAGGATACATTTCAATGCAAAAAGCAATCATCGGTAAGAAAATCGGTATGACACAGATTTTCGATGAAAAGGGAAGAGTAGTTCCCGTAACTGTTGTTGAGGCAGGCCCTTGCGTGGTCACAGCCAAAAAGACAGTTGAAAACGACGGCTACGCATCCGTACAGCTCGGATACGGCGACTTAAAGCCCAACAAGGTAAACAAGCCTATGAAGGGTTTCTTCGATAAGTCAAACGTAGCACCCAAGAAAACTCTCAAAGAGTTCCGTTTTGCCGACACAGACGCTTACAACGTAGGCGACCTCGTAAAGGCAGACGTATTCACCCCCGGCGACAAGATCGACGTAACCGGCAAGAGCAAGGGTAAAGGTACAGCGGGCGTAATCAAGAGATGGAACTTCCACCGTCTTAAAGAAACCCACGGTACAGGTCCCTGCGTTCGTCACGGCGGTTCGATCGGTGCCTGCTCCTCACCCTCAAGAGTATGGAAGGGCAAGAGAATGGCAGGTCACCTCGGCGCAGAGCAGGTAACAGTTCAGAACCTCACAGTTGTTAAGGTTGACGCAGAAAACAACCTCATCGCTGTAAAGGGCGCTGTTCCCGGTCCAAACAAAGGAATCGTTGTAATCAAAGATTCCGTAAAGGCTTAAAGGAAGGGGGATTATAAATGCCAAGTTTATCAGTAGTAGATATGGAAGGCAAGAACGTAGGTACTATCGAGCTTGCCGAGTCCGTATTCGGTATTGAGCCTAACGCGACAGTAATGCACCAGATGGTAGTTAACTACCTCGCAGCACAGCGTCAGGGCACACAGTCCGCTCTTACAAGAGCAGAGGTTTCCGGCGGCGGTAAAAAGCCCTGGAGACAAAAGGGCACAGGCCGCGCAAGACAGGGTTCAACAAGATCACCCCAGTGGACACACGGCGGCGTAGTATTCGCTCCCAAGCCCCGCAGCTACAAATTCACAGTTAACAAGAAGGTAAGAAGACTCGCTATGAAGTCCGCCTTCTCCGTTAAGGCTCAGGAAAACAACATCGTTGTTGTTGATTCAATCGCTCTTGACGAGTTCAAGACAAAAACTATCGTTGCGATGCTCAAGGCTATCGATGCTGAGAAGAAACCTCTTATCGTTCTTGACACCGCTGACACAAAGGTAATCAAATCCGCTAACAACATTCCCGGCGCAAAGACAACTCAGGTCAATACCCTGAATGTTTACGACATCCTCAACGCAGAGAAGCTCGTTATCGTCAAGGACGCGGTTAGCAAGATTGAGGAGGTATATGCATGATAGCTCACGATATTATCATCCGTCCCATCATCACTGAGAAAAGTATGGCGGGCACGTTAAACAAAGTATATACCTTTGAGGTAGCAAAGACAGCTAATAAGATCGAAATCGCTAAAGCTTGCGAAGAGGTCTTTAAGGTTAAGGTTGAGAAGGTCAACACCCTTCGTGTTCGCGGTCAGTTCCGCCGTCAGGGCAGGAACAACGGCGGCTACACAAGAAGCTGGAAGAAGGCCGTTATCAAGCTTACAGAAGACAGCAAGCCTATCGAATTTTTTGAAGGCATGATGTAATTTTGTACGTTGAGGTCCGGAGCCCTCAATTAACGCCCGGCGAGGACAAAGCAATTAAAAAATTCAAACCATATAAAAACTACAATCAGAATTTATTAATTGATTTGACGAGTGGAAGTTAATTGAGGAATAGCGGAGGACAACGAAACGTGATATCACGACGTTCGGATAGAGAACAGATGAATCACAAACGTACAAAATACAAAGTAGTTATGGGAAACGCCATTTCCCGCAAAACCATCATGAGGAGAGTGAAATCACAATGGCAATTAAGGTTTATAAGCCGACTATCAACTCAAGAAGAAATATGTCGGTTGTTGACTATTCAGGTCTTTCAAAGGTTGCCCCCGAAAAAAGCTTGCTCGCTCCTTTAAATAAGAAGGCAGGACGTAACAGCTACGGAAGAATCACAGTTCGTCACAGAGGCGGCGGCAACAGAAGAAAATATCGTATCATCGACTTCAAGCGCAACAAGTTTGACGTTGAGGGTACAGTAAAAACAATCGAGTACGATCCCAACCGTTCGGCGTTCATCGCTCTTATAGAGTACACAGACGGCGAAAAGTCATACATCCTCTGCCCCGAGGGACTCAAGGTTGGCTATAAGGTAATCGCGGGCGAGAACGCGGACATCTGGCCGGGCAACGCCCTTCCGCTGTACGCAATCCCCATCGGTACCTTCGTACACAACATCGAGCTCTATCCCGGACGCGGCGGCCAGCTCGCCCGTTCAGCAGGCAATATGGCTCAGCTTATGGCGCGTGAGAACGGATTTGCTCTTCTGAGACTTCCCTCAAACGAGCTCAGAAACGTTCCCGAAAGCTGTATGGCGACTATCGGTCAGGTTTCCAACCCCGATCACTTTAACGTAAAAATCGGTAAAGCAGGTCGTAAGAGAAACATGGGCTGGCGTCCCACAGTACGCGGTTCTGTTATGAACCCGAACGACCACCCGCACGGCGGTGGTGAGGGTAAATCACCTGTCGGCCGTCCCGGCCCTGTAACCCCGTGGGGTAAGCCCGCTCTCGGTTACAAGACACGTAAGCACAACAAGCAGAGCGATAAGCTTATCGTTCGCAGAAGAAACGGTAAGTAAGGGCAGAAAGGAGCTTAATAATGAGTAGAAGTACTAAAAAGGGTCCTTTTGTTCAGCCTGTACTTTTCAAAAGGGTTCAAGAAATGAACGAAAAGGGAGAAAAGAGAATTCTTAAGACTTGGTCAAGAAGCTCAACTATCTTCCCCGAGTTCGTAGGACATACATTCGCCGTTCACGACGGCCGTAAGCACGTTCCGGTATATGTAACAGAAGATATGGTTGGTCACAAGCTCGGTGAGTTTGCGCCCACAAGGACCTTCAAGGGTCATGCCGGTTCAAAGACCAGCAAATAAGCGGAAGGAGAGTATTGCAAATGGAAGCTAAAGCAATTGCGAAGTTTGTTCGTATTTCACCCCGCAAGGTTGGCGTTGTTCTCGATCTTATCAGAGGCAAGGACGTCAAGTACGCGGAAGCTGTTCTTAAGCACACTCCCAAGGCCGCTTGCGAGCCGCTCTTAAAGCTGCTCAAGTCAGCTATGGCAAATGCTGAGAACAACCATGATATGGATGTATCCAGGCTTTACATTGCCGAGTGCAATGCAACAGCAGGCCCCATCCTTAAAAGAATTCGTCCCAGAGCACAGGGCAGAGCGTTCAGGATCAACAAGAGAACATCTCACATCACCCTTGTACTCAAGGAACAAGAAGACTAAGGGGAGGTTAAATTATGGGTCAGAAAGTAAATCCGCACGGTCTTCGTGTAGGTATAATCAAAGATTGGGATTCCCGTTGGTTCGCGAGCAAAAAGGACTTTGGCGCGACTCTTTACGAGGATTATAACCTCCGTCGCGAGCTCAAGGCTCAGCTCTACAACTTCGGTATCTCAAAAATCGAAATCGAAAGAGACGGCAAAAGAGTAAGGATTTCTATCCACACCGCAAAGCCCGGTCTTGTTATCGGTAAGGGCGGCTCTGAGATCGAGAAGCTCAAGGCTCAGTGCGAGGCAAAACTCGGCAAGCCCGTTTCTATCAACATCGTAGAAGTAAAAGCTCCCGAGCTCGACGCTCAGCTCACAGCCGAGAGCATCGCTCAGCAGCTCGAAAAGAGAATTTCCTTCCGCCGCGCTATGAAGCAGTCTATCGGCAACGCAATGCGCCGCGGAGCAAAGGGTATCAAGATTATGTGTTCAGGCCGTCTCGGCGGCGCGGAGATCGCGCGTTCTGAGCAGTACCACGAGGGTACTATCCCGCTTCAGACGCTCCGCGCGGACATCGACTACGGCTTTGCCGAGGCTAACACGACCTACGGCAAAATCGGCGTTAAGGTATGGCTTTACAAGGGCGAGGTTCTCAATGTAGCCGAGTCTAAGCCTGCCAGAAGACCCCGCAGAGAAGGAGGCAGAAAATAATGTTAATGCCTAAAAGAGTAAAACACAGAAGAGTTCACCGCGGTCGTATGACAGGTAAGGCTTACCGTGGCAACAAGGTAACTTACGGTGATTACGGTCTTATGGCTTTAGATCCCGCATGGATCACATCAAACCAGATCGAGGCTGCCCGTGTAGCGATGACCCGTTACTGCAAGCGTTTCGGTAAGGTTTGGATCAAGATCTTCCCCGACAAGCCCGTAACCGCAAGACCGGCTGAGACCCGTATGGGTAAAGGTAAAGGTAACGTTGAATATTGGGTAGCTGTTGTCAAGCCCGGCAGAGTTATGTTTGAGCTCGGCGGAGTTGACGAGGCAACGGCAAGAGAGGCTATGCGCCTTGCCGCCAACAAGCTCCCCATCAAGTGCAAGTTTGTTAAGAAAGAGGAGGGTGAGCAGTAATGAAAGCATCAGATCTCAAAGAACTTACAGTTGACGAGCTTCAGACAAAGCTCACAGAACTCAAGGAAGAGTTATTCAATCTTCGTTTCCAGCTTGCTGTTAACCAGCTCGATAACACATCAAGAATCGGAGCCGTTAAGAAGGACATCGCAAGAGTTTCCACTATCCTTCGCCAGCGCGAGCTCGGTATTGAAGCTTAAGAGAGGAGGACTTAACAGTGAGTGAAAGAAATATGAGAAAGACCGTTGTCGGAAAGGTAGTAAGCGACAAGATGGACAAGACCATCGTCGTAGCCGTTGAGGACAGCGTAAAGCACAAACTTTACAACAAAATTGTTAAGCGTACAGTTCGCTTTAAGGCGCACGATGAAAACAATGAGTGCGGCGTGGGCGACCGTGTAAAGATCATGGAGACCCGTCCTCTTTCCAAGGATAAGAGATGGAGACTCGTCGAGATCATAGAGAAAGCAAAATAAGTTTATTTGACTTGAGAAAAGGAGGAATCTGACGTGATTCAACAGCAAACCATCCTCAAGGTTGCCGACAACACCGGCGCGAAGGAACTTATGTGCATTCGTGTTCTCGGCGGTACCCGCAGGAGATACGCCAACATTGGCGATGTAATCGTTGCTTCGGTCAAAAAAGCAGCGCCCGGCGGCGTTGTTAAGAAGGGCGAAGTCGTAAGAGCTGTCGTTGTACGTTCCGCAAAGGGCGTAAGACGTGAAGACGGCACATACATCCGTTTTGACGAAAACGCGGCTGTAATTATTAAAGAAGATAAGAACCCCCGCGGTACTCGTATCTTCGGACCCGTAGCAAGAGAGCTTCGTGATAAAGATTATATGAAGATTCTTTCCCTTGCTCCGGAAGTACTTTAATGGAGGTGTCACAATGAGTAAAGTTCATGTTAAAACAGGCGACACCGTTATCGTTATCAGCGGTAAGGACAAGGGCAAAAAAGGCAAGATCATGGCCGTAAGCCCCAAAGAAGGCAAGGTTATCGTAGAGAAAGTTAATATGGTATCCAAGCACGTTAAGCCCAGAAGAATGGGCGAGGCGGGTGGAATCATCAAGGCCGAGGGCGCTATGTACGCTTCTAAGGTCCAGATCGTTTGCCCCCGCTGCAAAAAGCCCACAAGAGTTGCTCATAAGATCTATGAGGACGGCTCCAAGGGCAGAATATGCGCCAAGTGCGGCGAAGCGCTTTAAGGAGGAAATTAAGAAATGGCAAGACTTAAAGATTACTATGTAAATGAAGTTGCACCTGCTCTTATGAACAAGTTCTCCTATAAGAGCGTGATGCAGATACCCAAGCTCGACAAGATCGTAGTCAACGTCGGCGCGGGTGAAGCAAGAGAAAACTCAAAGGTTATTGACGCAATCTGTAAAGACCTTGCGCAGATCACAGGTCAGAAGCCCCTGGTTTGCCATGCAAGAAAGTCAGTTGCTAACTTCAAACTCAGAGAAGGTATGCCCATCGGCGTTAAGGTAACGCTCAGAGGCGAGAGAATGTACGAGTTCCTCGACAGATTCTTCAACGTAGCTCTCCCCCGTGTAAGAGACTTCAGAGGTATCAACCCCAACTCTTTCGACGGCCGCGGAAACTATAATATGGGTCTTAAAGAGCAGCTCATTTTCCCTGAGATCGATTATGACAAGATTGACAAGGTTCGCGGTATGGACATCTGCTTTGTAACCACCGCGAAGACAGACGAAGAGGCTCGTGAGCTCTTATCGCTTATGGGCGCACCGTTTTCAAAGTAAGGAGGGATTGTTGTGGCTAAGACAGCGATGAAAGTTAAGCAGCAGAGAAAGCAGAAGTTCTCAACAAGAGAATACTCAAGATGTAACATCTGCGGTAGACCACACGCCTACCTCCGCAAGTATGGTATTTGTCGTATTTGCTTCCGTGAGCTCGCTTACAAGGGTGAGATCCCGGGCGTAAAGAAAGCAAGCTGGTAAGCAAGGAGGAAAAAAGGTAATGCAGATTACAGATACAATAGCTGATTTACTTACAAGAATTCGTAACGCAAACGCAGCTAAGCACGATTCTGTTGAAATTCCCGCATCAAACCTCAAGAAGGCTATTTGTCAGATTCTTGTGGACGAGGGCTACATCAAGAATTTCACGGTTATCGAAGACGGAAAGCAGGGCATCATCAAGGTAACTCTTAAGTACCTCGAGGGTAAAAGACCCGTTATCACAGGTCTCAGAAGAGTATCAAAGCCCGGTTTGCGTATTTACAGTAATGCAGAAGATATGCCAAAGGTAATGAAGGGACTCGGCGTTGCTATCATTTCTACCTCAAAGGGTGTTATGACCGATCGTGAGGCTCGCAAGCAGCACGTCGGCGGCGAAGTTCTCGCTTACATTTGGTAAGAGGAGGTGCGATAATGTCTCGAATTGGAAGAAAACCTATAAATATTCCCGCCGGTGTTGACATCAAGGTCGAGAACGGCGTAATCACCGTAAAGGGACCCAAGGGCACACTCGATTTTGCCTTCAATCCCAATATGACGGTAGAGATCAAGGACGGTTCCGTAGAGGTTACACGTCCTGATGACAAAAAAGAAAACCGCTCGCTCCATGGCCTGACAAGAACGCTCATCAACAATATGGTTGTAGGCGTTACAGACGGCTATACAAAGGAGCTCAAGGTAAACGGCGTTGGTTACCGTGTTCAGAAGCAGGGTAACAAATGCGTTATGAACCTCGGTTACTCACACCAGGTCATCGTTGAGGATACACAGGACATCAAGCTTGAAGTTCCCGATCCCAACACGATCAAGGTTGTCGGCATTGATAAGCAAAAAGTTGGTCAGTTTGCTGCCGAAATCAGAGAAAAACGTCCTCCTGAGCCGTATAAGGGCAAGGGAATCAGGTACGTTGACGAATATGTCCGCCGCAAGGAAGGCAAAGCCGGTAAGGGTAAATAATTAAGGAGTGAATAATAATGGTAAGCAGACCTGATACAAAAAAGGCACGCGCAAAACGCCATAAGAGAGTCCGTTCTAAGGTAAGCGGTACTGCATCTTGCCCGCGTCTGTGCGTATTCCGCTCAACCAATAACATCTACGCTCAGATTATTGATGATGTAGCCGGTGTAACACTTTGCCAGGCGTCAAGTCTTGACAAGTCAATCACAGGCAACGGCGGAAACAAAGAGGCAGCTAAGGCTGTCGGCAAGCTCGTAGCAGAGCGTGCTAAAGAGAAGAACATCGTTGACGTTGTATTCGACAGAGGCGGTAACATTTATCACGGCCGTGTTAAGGAATTGGCCGAAGGCGCTCGCGAGGGCGGCCTCAATTTCTAAGGAACAGGAGGAATAACTTTG